>SPCN01000098.1 GCA_004525465.1 Chrysiogenales bacterium
GATGTTGAGGTTGTTCTTGCCCAGTTTGAGGTTGTATTCGGCGTAGAGGTTGGCGAACCAGAAGAAGGGGGTGCGGCCCAGGTCACCGCGTCCGAAGGGCAGGTAGCCCTGGACGTCCATGGCGTACTCGGTCGAAACCGGGCTGCCGCTCATGGCGTTGATGACCGTACCGAAGGTCAGGCCCATGGGCAGGGAGTAGGAACCGTACAGTTTGACGTAGTGGGTGCGATCGCCGGGCAGGACGCCGTTGATCTTGTTCATCTGCTTGTCAAACGCCAGGTACCAGAGGTCGAAGTAGCGTTCGACGTTGGGATCGGTGCGGCCGTATTCGTCGCCCGAGGCCAAGCCGTTGTAGTTACCGGTCAGGCGGCTCCAGGTGTAGGAGACTCCGCCCATCCAGTTGTTGGAGAAACGCTTGTCCAGAGAGAGGTTGAGGGCATAATACTGGCGAATGGCTTTGGGAACGTCCGGGGCGCCCTGGGGGATGACGCCGTCGGCTTTGGCCTTCACCCATTCGTTCTTGATGAAGTCGCCGCCGGGGTTGGTGGTGAAGTACATTTCGCCCTCAGCGGTCATAACGCCGATGTCTTCGATGGCCCAGAGCAGATTCTTGTAGACCAGGCGGGATGTAAAGGCCAGGTCTTCCTTGAGTTTCTTTTCCATGCCGAAGGAGATTTCCATCTGGCTCATGGGTTTCATGTCGGGGTCGGTGGAATCGAATGAGGGGATGCGGAAATCGAGAACGGCGTAGGGGGTGCCGTAGTTCCAGCCTTCCACGCCGATCTTGTCAAATTCATAGGTATCCAGAGGATAGTAGGAGCTCTTCCACTTGAAACCGCCGTAGGAACCGGCGGCCATGGCGAGCTTCATGACGTCATAGAAAAGGCCGGCCGAGCCGAAGACCTTGAGGCTGGAGTCGCCGTTGACGTCCCAAACGAAACCCAAGCGGGGAGCCAGCTTGTCGGCGAAGCCCCATTCGATGGGTTTGGCGCCAACGAAATCGGGGTTGTCGCTGTAGGAGGGGATGTATTCCTGTTCGGCGCGCACGCCAAAGTTGATGGTGACTCGGTTGGCGATGGTCCAGGAATCCTGGAGGTAGATGGCGAAGCGATTGGCGTAGGCCTTGTAGAAATCGCCGTAGGCGCCGGTATCGGCGTTGCCGCGCACGGCGTAGTAGCCGTACTTGCCGCGGCCGTAGTCGGTGCCGTAGGCGATGAAGTTGCGGTCCCAGCCCAGGCGGACGACCGGGAAGATGGCCGTGTTGTCATAGTTCTGGCCCTGGCGCACGAACTGGAAGCCGGCCTTCCAGGAGTGTTCGCCGCCCAGGTTGAGGAAGTAGGTCATGTCGGCGTTGAAGCTCATTTTTTCGTTCAGGGCCTTGTTCAGGACCTGGGGGTAAGCGCCCATGTTCACCCAGCCGGTGGAGTGCTGGTAGTTAGCCGGTACGTCGAGCAGGCCGATGTTGCTGAGGTTGAAATAGCCGCCGGGGGCTTCGGTCTGGAAGCGGTAGTAAACGCCCGGAGGGACGACCAGCGGGTCGGTGGTGTTGGCCTGGAAGTAGCCGGCGCGGGCGCTGAGCATGAAGTTGTTGCCCACGGTGAAGTCGGCCGAGAAGCTGCCCGAGAGGTTGGGATAGCTGTAGCCGTAGTCATCGTAGGAAACGGCCGGGTTGGGATTGCCGCCGAAAACGGTGTTCAGGTTGCCCTGGTACTTGCTCCAGTTGTTGACCACGGACGCGGTCACGCGCAGGTTCCTGATGGGCTGGGCGGTGAGCTTGGCTGAGAAGTTCCAATAGTTTTCGGTCCGTTCCCAGTCCTTGACCACGCTGCCGTAATCCACGGTGCGGGTGTTGCTGTAGTAGACGGGCAGGAAGGAGCCGAAGAACCATAGCTTGTCCTTGATGAGGTAGCCGCCCAGGTTGAAGCCGCCTTCGAGGCGGGTGTCATTGTTGTCGCCGATGTAATTGACGTAATCGTAATACTTGGATTTGCTGTCGTCTTCCATATCAAGGTCGAGACGCTGGCTGTAGTCGGCGCGCAGGGCGGCGCCGCTGTAGAAACCCAGGATCTCGCCGTGGAACTCGTTGCCGCCCGAGCGGGTGACGACGTTGATGACGCCGCCCAGCGAGCCGCCGAATTCGGCACTGTAACCGGAAGCCTTGACCTGGACCTCGTCGACGAAGTCGAATGAGGCCGACTGGCCGTTGACGCCGTTAACGATGTTGGTGACGTCGGTGCCGTCGATGTAATACATATTCTCCAGGCCCGAGGCGCCGTCGATCGAGGTGCCGCCGAGCATGGGCTCGTTGGAAACGCCGGGGATGGCGGTGATCAGCGAGTCGAAGTTGCGGCCCTTGGGCAGGGTCTGGAAGACCTCTTTGGTCAATGTCATGCCCTTGACCGTGCTTTTAACGTCGATCTGGGCGACCTGACCGGTGATGGTTACCATTTCCTCGATGTTGCCGAGTTTCATGGAAACCTTGATGCTGAGGGTCTGTTCCACGCCTACCTGGACGCCATCCCGAATGACGGTCTGGAATCCCTGCAGGGTAAATACCAGTTTGTACATACCCGGAGCCAGGTTAAAAAGCCTGAAGGAGCCGTTTTCGTCGGTGACCGCGGTGGTCTTGCCGACTAATTTCGGGCTGGTGGCCTCGACGTTAACGCCGGGGACCAGCGAGCCGTCTTCAAGCTGCACTACGCCAAAGATCTTGGCCGTAGCTGTCTGGGCTGTCAGCAGTCCTGCGCACAGCAGTAGGCTGATTGCCAGCAGAGCGAACCTTTTGGCAAAATTCATTTGTTTGTCCTCCTTTTAGATTTATAGACAAATCACTAATAGTGAAGCAAGAACCGTGCCAAGTTGACAAACGGGGCGGCAGTTGTCAATCAGAATTGAAACTGTTTATAGAAGTGCGCTTATCAATGGTCTCGCCGGGGTGAGGAATAGGCCCGTATCGTTAATAAAAAGCGGGGTTTCTCTGAAACATTTTAAAATTCAAATAATTGAATAATTATTCAAAAATCAGAATTAACCCGCATTTCTCACAGATATTGTCGCGAAAATGCGCAGATGGGTGTGGATACAAGGAAGGCGACCGAGAAGACGTTGGTACGATGGAGGTATCCGACCGAGCCTGGCGCCGTAGACATGCCCATATCCGCAATTGCAGCAAATATTTGTGAGAAGTGTGGGTTTAGGCTGTTGGAAAACAGGGGAATTCCGCTCTTTTATCTTTGAAAATCGGGGTGTGTAAGGTTAAAAAAAACGTGCCTACCGCCGCCAAGGCCGATCGGCACGAAGAAAAAACTGGTTTTATAATACGATCTTGAAGGTGAATTCCTGCAAACCCTTGGTTTTGGAAACGTTGTCCAGGATTTCGATCTCCAGGACATAGTCGCCGGATTCGAGCAGTTTCTCCTGGCGTTCCGTTTCGACGCCTTTGTTGTTCTTGGTCACCTCGGTGAAGGTAAAGGCGATGGGCTGGCTGATGATGGGGCTGTTGACGGTCTGCGGGGCCATTTTGTTGACCTCCTTGCCGTCTTTATTGAATTTGTAGGTGACCTGCAGATTGAGTGCCTTGGAAGCGCTGTCGGGTTTGGCGCCGATGATGAAATAAAAAAGATCCAGGTTTTCGTTGGCTTTGAATTCGTTTTTCAGGTCGGGCGCCAACAGCAGGGTGTTGTAAACAAAGGAATTTTTATGGATAAGCAATTTCGTTTCGGCCGTCTGCATCATTTGCAGGTCACGCACTGAAAAAACCGGGGTGGTGACGAGCTTGTCTTTGATGCCGGCGAAATCAGGGAGGGAGAATTCAGTATAACAGGCAGCGATCTTGGCAAAATCCGCTGTGCTGACAGCCAGGGCCAGCAGATAGGAGCCGGGCGGATAAATATCGCCGGCAATGGAGTAGTAGTTCAGGGCGTCGGGTTGGAACCCATCCTGATTCTCTTCCAGGTCGAAACGGATATTGCGTTCCTTGATGATCTCGCCGGGCACGCCGTTCTCCATGCGGTAGACGCGTATGAATGCCATGTGCTTGGCTTTGAGCACTTCGGGAGTTTCCGCTTGCGATGAAAAATCCAGGTCGGCGTTCTTCATCTGGAACAGGAAGACCGGGTAAATGTTATTTTGCTGGGCGGGCAGGTACAAGGTCCGCAGGTAGGTCATGGGGATGTCGCCGCGGTTCGTCCTGGTTGAGACGCCGGCCGCAAACACGGCGGCAACCTCGGGAGAGATGAAGAACTGGCCCTGGTTCTTTTCGGTGGCGGGCTTGCTTTTTGCGGCCGCTAGCTGCAGCGATAGCAACAGCAGTACGGTCAGTGCCGTGGCAATAAGTTTTCTTGATTTCATTATGTTTCTCCTTGAAATTATATCTTGATCTTGATCTCTTTCTGCACCTGGGTTCCGTCGGCGGTATTTTCCAGTGTGGTTTTGGCAGTGTACTGGCCGGGAGGGAGCTTGAGGGCGAATTCGATGGTGAAGGTCTTGGCCAGCTGTTCCAACTTGTTCCTGTCAACGGAAACGGGATGCAGTTCTTCTTTTTCCAAAACCGTTTCGCCCGCTTGGTTGATAACGAGCACCTGAAGTTTGATGCTGGTCTCCAGGGCTCCGCTCTGATCGTTCTGTACCAGGTTGGTTACGCGGTAGGGAACCTCAAACAGCAGCCTGGCTTCGCCGGGGGCGTCGGCTTGCAGGGTCAAAACGAAATCGAATTGGCGGATGTTGCGGGTGATGCCTGGCGGCTTGAGCTGCTGCTGGGCGACGTTGATCATGCCCAGCCTGCGGGCGCTGCTCGGTTCCAGCTTGTAGAAGCCTTCGCGCTCATAATCGACGAAGATGATCGGAAAAAATCCGTAATACCATATCTCGACCGGAGGCTCGTAGAAACTGTAGCCGCTGGGAAAGACGTCGCGCCGTTCCGGCTCGCCCAGCAGGATGTAAATGCGGCCGCGGTCGCTCAGCCAGCCCGAATCACCGCCGCGAAAAAAGTGGTTGGCGAAATCGATGCGCCGGTAGTATTCTGCGCGGAATTCGTTTTCCGGCGTAGTGGGATCGGGATCCCGCTGCTTCCAGAAATCTTCGATGAACTGTTTCCTTTCATCGCTATGGGTTCTTATGAAGATATTTTTTTCCTTTTTACTGATCAAATAGCGAACCTCTGAAAGGAACTGCCTGTCCTCGGGAGGCATGGTGCGCACCACTCGGCCGCTGCCGGAACAGGATGTCAATAGTTGGATCAGCAGCAAGATTCCCAAGCCGGGATTGAGCGCTTTCTTTGCGAAACCCTTCAGCGGGCGCGACAGGAACTGGGCAGGGAACAATCCCACATTGGATCCCAGCCATGAAAAAATATTTTCTTTTTTCATTTGATTTTGCGATTTGGATTTTAGTTTTTATTATATCATATTTTACATTTCTTTGCAAAACGTTATAATGGGAGTTATGAAAAAACCTCTTTTGATCCTGTTTTTACTTGTAGCGACTGCGCTTCAGGGTTCAACAGCAAAAAAACTGGAAACTTTGATCCAGAACAAGGACTGGCCGCTGCTGGCCGCTAAGTTCGGCGACGGCAGCCATCAACAGGCAGCCGCTTATTTTCAGGAATGCCAGAGGGTTGCTTTCAGTTCGCTGCGGCAGAATGACCTGACGTTTTTCGCCCGCTTTCGCGACTATGCCGAGATCGGCGAGATCACTTTCACTTTCGAAAACGGCTTGTACCGGCAGTTGACTCTGACGCGCAACATCAAACCCCTGCAGTTCATCCAGGCTTTTTCCCGTTATGACCTATCCAACCGCACCATCCGCATGGGCGATGCCGAGATCTTTTTTAAAAAGGGAGTCCTTTACCAGGGGCTGCCCATGGACAACCTGTTCATTTTTTGCGGAGAATGGACTTTCAGTATTCGCCCCGAAGATGCAGAGGAACGGCTGACCCTGCTTAACCTGGAACGCAGCGAGGGATTCAAAAAGGAGGCCCAGGCCGGTATATTCATTTTAAAGGGGCCCGAAATTGTCTCCGGCCTGCCCGGGCCGCAAGCGGCGGGCGAACCTCAGGACCAGGAAGCCATGCTTCTTTATGAAATCTTTCAGAAAAAGTGGGGGATGCGCATCCCCTTTTTCGACGAACTGTGGTATTTGCCTTTTGCCGCCGATTTCAACACCGCCATCTTCTTCCGCAAACCGGGGAAATCGTATTTCCGCTACATTTTCAATTCCGCTATTTCTCCGGACACCAGCCTGGTGCTGTTCCCGGAAAACAAGTTTTATTTGAATTACAATGCCGTCCAAGGCCTTAAATTCACCACCGAGGCGGTCGATGAGCTGGAAAAACTTCAGTTGAACCTGTTCTACAACCCCGAGGTCAATTTTCTTTCCGGGACAGCCGTTCTGAATTTCAAGGAGCCTGCGAATATCAAGACGGTCAACCTTGCTCCCGGGCTGGTTGTCAAGGGCTACGGCAAGTCGCAGCAGAATGAACTGCAGCTGTTCCAGCGCGAGGACACCTACTTCCTCCTGGGACAGAAACTGAATAAATTCGGTTTTTACTATGCCGGGAACATCTCACCCAGCGAAAATGATCAAGGACCGCCCCGTATCGGCATGAAGAACCGCGGACGCGGCAACCGCGATCGTGTCTACCTGTTGAACCGCGACCAGGACTTCTATCCCAACCCGGGCCACCATTTTTTCCCAAGCCGCGTTAAGGTTTCGCTGCCGTTTCCCCTGCACTGCCTGGCCTCGGGCAGCCTGCGCTCGCAGCAGAAACTTGGAGACCACAACGAATTTGTATATGAAAGCCCTGGCACCAAGGGGGTTTCCCTGGTTTGTGGAGACTTCGAAAAATTGCTGACCATCCCCAGTAAATTGCCCATCCAGGTATTCGGCCCGGCCAAGTTGAGGCTGAGGGATTTTTTTCCCGATGATGCGATCCAGGGCTATTTTGATTTCCTGGTGGATAAATTCGGCATGCTGGAGGTCCCTGAATTGAACCTGTTGTTGCGCCGCTACCATGATTATGGCGGCTGGAGCAACCAGGGCTTTGTGATCTTCAATCTCCTCGATACCCGGATCCTTGATGACGACCTGAGCGTTGTCCGGCGCATCCGCAACGACAGTCCCGTGGTCTTCACCGATGTCAACCGCGACAGCATGGTCCATGAGTTGGCCCACCAGTGGTGGGGTGGGGTCATCTCCTGGAAATCCTATCAAGACGTCTGGTTGACCGAGGGACTGGCCCAGTTCTCCACGCTGCTCTACCTGCAGGATTCCCTGGGTGAGAAACAGTTCCGCAGGGCGGTGGCCAGTGCCAAAAGGTGGGTTTTTCGTAAAAATGACACCGGACCGATCATCTATGGTCAGCGCATCGCCAATCTCAGTGAGGACCTGTACACCTACCAGAGCATCATCTACAACAAGGCGGCCCTGGTTTTTCTGATGCTCAGGGATATTCTGGGCGAGGATGAGCTGCTGGACCGCTTGCGGCAGGTCCTGGCCGATTTCAAGTTCCAGAGTCTGAGCACAGCACGCTTCATCAAGCATATCAGCCAGGACAGTCAGCGCCTGCGCAAGTTTTTCGACGGCTGGATCTATACACGCCAGCTGCCGGAAGTCAGTTATCAGGTCAACTGCGCCGGAGCGATCGCCGAGATCACCTTCAGCCAAAAAAACAGCGATTTCGTTTTCCCGGTCAGC
>SPCN01000454.1 GCA_004525465.1 Chrysiogenales bacterium
ATGCGGCCCTTGTTGCCCTCCAGCAGGCGGTAGGAGCCGTCGATGGTCAGGGGCACGATGGCCGCGCCCGAGCGGGTGGCCAGTTTGAAGCTCCCTTCCTTGAAACGGTTCATCACTCCCGACTTGCTGCGCGTGCCTTCGGGAAAGATCACCAGCGAGCGGCCGGCCTGCAGGTCGCGGATGCCGCGGGCGATGGCCCGGGCCGACTGGCGCAGGTCCCGTCGGTCCAGAATGATGCAGTGCAGCAGTTTCATCCAGATGCTGACAATGGGCAGACGACTGTTTTCCTTTTTGGAAACAAAACCCTTAAGCCCGGGGACATAACCGAGCAACAGGGGAATGTCAAAGGCCCCCTGGTGGTTGGAAACAAAGAGCACACCGCCGCCAGCCGGCAGATTTTCCAGGCCTGAAATTTCCACCCGGCCGCCGGCGATAAATATCAACTGCCGGGCCCAGGTACGGGAGACCCAATAAAGAAATTTCGCCTGGCCCTGTTTGCGCCCCAAGAGCCCGATAAAAAAATAAGCGAGCAGAAAAATGATGGAAACCAGCTGAAAAATCCAGAAACAAGCAAACCAAAAAATTGTGCGCAGCATGGCCCCTCGCTTTACAATCCATCTTAGCCGAAGCCGCCGGAAATTTCAAGGCACTGAGCCATATTGGCAAACGGTCGGGAATGTGCTATAATTGAAAATAGAATTTAGGCGATTTGTTTCCTGAGAACGGGCATCCCACTCTGAATCACCCCTGATCAAGAACCACAAAAGAGCTGCATGCGGACGAGCACCGTGTTTGTCGAGAAGCGGCTTTTGCGGCCCGGACGAATTGCCGAAGGAGCATTGAACCATGGAACAAGCACTTATGCAGAAGATTCGCAATATCGGCATCGTGGCCCATATCGACGCCGGCAAGACCACCACCACCGAACGCATCCTGTTTTTCACCGGCCTGATCCACCGCACCGGCGAGGTCCACGACGGCCAGGCGGTGATGGGTTTTATGAAGCAGGAACAGGAACGGGGCATTACCATCTCCTCGGCGGCCATCACCACCAGCTGGCAGGACCACCAGGTCAATATCATCGACACCCCGGGCCACATCGATTTCACCGTGGAAGTGGAGCGTTCGCTGCGCGTTCTGGACGGCATAATCATGGTTTTCTGCGCCGTGGGCGGCGTCGAGCCCCAGAGCGAGACCGTCTGGCACCAGGCCGACCGCTACAAGGTGCCGCGCATCGCTTTCGTCAATAAAATGGACCGCCCGGGCGCCGACCTGTTCCAGACCGTGGGCATGATGAACGACATGCTGGGTGCCAACGCCCTGGTCTACCAGCTGCCCATCGGCAGTGAGGAAAACTTTGCCGGTTTGATCGACCTGGTCAAAATGAAAGCCGTTACCTACCGCGATATGGAGCTGCAAGTTGCCCCCATCCCCGAGGAGCTGCTGGAACAGGCCAGGGAATGGCGCGGCAAAATGGTGGAAAGACTGGCCGATTTCGACCTGGAACTGATGGACAAATATTTGAATGACAAGGAGATCAGTGAAGAGGACATCAAGCGCGCCACCCGCCATGCCGTCCTGACCCTGTGCATCACCCCGGTATTCTGCGGTACGGCTTTCAAGAACAAGGGCATCCGCTTGCTGATGGACGCGGTGGTGGACTACCTGCCTTCGCCTATCGACCGCGGCATCATCGTCGGCAGCGATCTGGACGATCCGCAAAAAGCGATCTCGCGCAAACCGTCCGCCAAGGAACCGTTCGCCGCCCTGGCCTTCAAGATCATCAACGACGCTTTCGTCGGCCAGCAAACTTTCATTCGCGTCTATTCGGGCGAATTGCCGGCTTCCAGTTACATCTATAATCCGGTCAAGGACAAACGCGAGCGCATCGCCCGCATCCTGCGCATCCACGCCGACCGCCGCGAGGAGATCGATACGATCCGCGCCGGCGACATCGCCGCCCTGATCGGCACCAAGTTCACCACCACCGGCGACACCTTGTGCAGTGAAAAAGATCCGATGTTGCTGGAGAACATCCACTACCCCGAGACCGTCATCGACCTGAAGATCGAGCCGCCGTCAGCCAGGGAACGCGACAAGCTTTCGGCCGCCTTGTACAAACTATCCCTGGAAGACCCGTCTTTTAAA
>SPCN01000419.1 GCA_004525465.1 Chrysiogenales bacterium
CCTGGCCTGCACCATCCTGGCCTATACCTTCTGGAACATCGCGATCAAGCACTGGCACGCTTCCAACGTATCGCTGTTCGTTTATTTAAACCCGCCGCTGACGGCAATATTCACCTACCTGTTTTTCGGCATCGGCATCACCCTGTATTTCTTCGTAGGAGGCACCATTATGCTGGCGGGCATCGTTCTGGCCACGCTCCCAGCCAAGGCCGCCTTGCCTGACGAAATCATTCCGGACGTCGGGGGTTGATCCGGCAAACCCTTTTTTGTAACCCGTCCTTTGGTCCGACGTTCGAAGTTCGAGGTTAAGGAATCCAGACCATAGACGAAATCCGCATCCCCCCGGCTGCGCCACCCCCATTGAGTAAAGGGGGTTGATAGGCCGGGCAATTCCTGAAAAATGAGGCCTGGATCATTCGTTCCTATATTTCATTCCCCCCTTACCGCAAGGGGGGAAACAGGGGGGATTTCTAAATCGTGGATCTCCATCTTGTTCGAAGTTCGATGTTGAAGACAAGTCAATTCCGGGTGTAAGGACGTGATGACCGAGCCCCTACATCTTTTCTTCCCTCGTCACGCGTTACGCGTCACTCGTCACGGTTTCGTCTCTTCCCCTATTCACAAAACACCCTTACTTTCTCCTTGCCCTCGACCTCGACGGTCAGGTCGTTGAGGTGCACAAGCAGGGCCTCGATGTCCTGGGAATTGAAATGACTCAGGTCAAACGGCACCCCCTTCTCCTTCATTTCCTTGTTGATCTTTTCCTGCACCTGGTGCGGGATGAAGCTGGCGAACTTCAGGCCGGCGCGCACCAGGTTGAGCGGCACGCGGATATTGACCCGGTCGCTGTCGGGGTCGTTCGGCGCCGGTTCGACCAACACGCGCAGGAACTTGGGACCGGTCTTGCCGGCGCTGTCCCCGGCGGATTCAGCGGCACGGTCTGAAACGGCGGTCAGCAACTTTTCGGCGTCATCGACCGTGATCTTCTTATCGGCCAGCATTTCCAGGATCTTTCTTTTTTCTTCGCTCATTCTATCCTCCTTATTTCAGTATGATGCGCGTGTCTTTCCCATGTTCGCGGCTGGCGATGTCGAGCCTGAGCCCCGACAGCGAGCCGATCAAAACAAAAATTTGAACATAGGCCATGATGATCAATTTTCCCCAGCCCCAGGGCCAGGACAACAGTGCCGCCAGCAAAACCAGCGGCAGCAGCAGGAGCAGCAGGGCCGCCAGCAGCAGCCAGGCCAGGAAAATGGGTATGGGCAAAGCCAGGCGGCGCTTGCCCGGCTCCTCGACGCGGATCCACAGCCAGAGCGGCATCATGGCCGTTTCCCCAGTTTTTCCAGCGTCTCGTCTACATCGATCTCGCCCTGTTCCAGGCGCTGGAGCAGTTCCAGGGCCGAAGGCGGCGGGTTGATCTCGACGTATTCGAGCTGGGCGGCGATGCGCTTGAGGCGGTTCTTGACGGTCGGGTAGGAGATGCCGAACAACTCCTCCATATCCTTGATCGAACCGTGGCAGCGCAGGAAGGCGGTGACGAATATCTGGTCTTCCTGCATCAGCCGGGCCAGGGGCGGCAGTTCGAAGCTGCCCTCAATGGCCAGGTCGCGGCCGGCCAGCCGCACCCTTTCCACGGTCAGCGGCACGCCTTGGGTCAGCCGGGTCAATTCTTGCCAATCGCTTGCCATTTCGGCACCTCCATTGATTTTCTCAATATATATAGTATAAAATATTAACTTTGTCAATATTTTTATTAATATTATTAATTTTTATTCAATAATTGTTTAAATTTCATGATTATGGGCATGTTTTCTCAGTTTTAGTCATTTGGTTATTGGTGCTTGTTTGTGATTTGCTGCTTGGAATTTGGGATTTTAGTCTTATATTATCTCTTTCTCGTCACGCGTTACGCGTTACGAATTACGCATCACGTAGGCTGTCTGGATCGCCCTACATTTTGCCTTTGTTTGGGTCATTGGAATTTGGAAATTGGAATTTATTTGGAATTTGGTGCTTGTGATTTGGGATTTTAGTCTTATTATCTCTTTCTCATCACTAATCACTCATCACTCATCACTTATCACTCAGGCTGTTCGGCTAGAACCTGACACTATGTCCCAGCCGTCCGCCGAGTTCGTCCGGTCTCTTTTTTCCCTAGACCCTCAACCCTATCCCCTTGACTTGTCTTGAATTCAATTGTTTTTTGTGCTAAAAAAAATAATACTCGGCGGGAGGAATAAGATGAGAGATCGACATGCGCGGAAAAAGGAAGAAAAAAAAGAGATCGTGGTCAAGGACGGCGAGCGTAGCTACAGCTGCCGCCTGC
>SPCN01000468.1 GCA_004525465.1 Chrysiogenales bacterium
CTCGTCGCTGTCGCCGCCGCCAAGTGGTTCGGCTTCCAAAAAAACAGTGCGGATCTCATTCTCCTGATCCAGGGGAATGGCCCAGGTCTGTGAATCGTAGGCGGCGATATCGATCCCGTCACCGTCGACCCAGGCCGACATCGGCATGTTGCCGATATTGACCACGGTCACATAGGCTTCAAAGTTCTGTTTAACGCAGGAAACAAGGAACAGGATCAGCATCAGCACAGTAAATCCCAGTAATATCTTTTTTTTCATATCTGCCTCCATGGGGCACTCGGGCCGCCACCACTCTCCAAGCAATTCGCATACCAATCCTGAAGGGTAAATTTGTCCTGAAAAAAGGACAATCGGTGTCACCCGGTTTATTTTTGTATTTCCCGGGGGTATAATAGCATCTTTTTGGAGGAGAAACCATGAAAATTAGAAACCGGATTTGCATACTGATCATGCTGGCGGCACTGCCGGCTTTTGCGCAGGTGAATATCCAGAAAATCAGCCATTGGCTGGTCCTGGGACCGGCGGAAATTCTGGCCAATGGCGCAGCTCTGCCTGCTGCTGAAGAAGCGGCTTTGGAGTATGATTTCCTGTCCGTCGCCCTGCTCCGGCCCCAGGCGGGCTTGAAAGCGCAGTGGAGCACCCAGCGCCAGCTGACCTGGCAGCCCGGGGCCGCTCGTTTCGCCGGGTCGGCCGGGAAACAGGCTGTCTACCTGGCCGCTTACCTGGAAAGCCCGCGTTGGTTGCAGGCCCAGCTGGTGGTAGAAGCGGCTTTTCCGCTGCGGGTCTATTTTGATGGCGCGGTACTGCCTCAGCCAGCGACAGGCGGGAAGGAAGCGGGAAAAAACAGTTACCAGCTGACCCTGGCCAACGGTAAGCACCTGCTTCTGATCAAAGGGATTTTGCCAGCGGGTACGGGCAAGAATCATGCGCTGCAGGCCAGCTTGAAAAACAAGCCGGCCTTCGCTGCTGATCCCATTGCGGTTTCCCTGGGGGTTGAGCGCCGCACCAGCATGGAAGATGTCCTGAACACGGTAAACATCGATGATGTTTTTCTGGCCCCGGACGGGAGCAAGGTGGCCGTGGCTTTAAGCAAGCGTCAAAGCGGAGAAAGCGAGAACCGCCGCTGGCTCGAGATCCTGGATACTGGAAACGGCGGCCGCATATTTACTTCACAGGGCCTGGGAGCCATCGGCAATTTCCAATGGTTGAAGAATTCCCGCAGTTTTTTCTTCGGCCGTGATGAAAAAGATCTTACCGACCTGTGCGTGTATGACCTCGATGCCCACACCTGCCGGACGATCCTGGCCGGGATCAAGAACTTTTCCTCGTGCTGGTGGTCTGAAGACAGCAGGTTCCTGGTCTATGCCACCCAGGATGAACCTGAAAAAGACAAGGCATTCCGTCATGTCAAGAACATCGACGACCGTTCGCGCTTCGCGGAACGGCGCCAGGATCTGACCCTGTTCTTCCCCGAATCGGGCGTGCGCCAGCCGCTCACCAATTCTAGTGACAATGTCAGCCAGGTGCGCATCAGCCCCGACGGCCGCATGCTGCTGCTGGCATCTTACAGCGAAGATGCCAAGGTCCGCCCTTATCACAAAAACACCCTTGTCCTGTATTCCCTGGCCGATGGCCGGCGGGAAAAGATCCTGGACGATCCCTGGATCGATGATTTTGCCTGGTCGCCGGATTCCAAAAAACTGCTGCTGCTGGGCGGTCCGTCGGCTTTTTCCGGGCTGGGCAGCACCCTGCCCGCCGGAGTGCTGCCCAACGATTATGACGGCCAGGCCTATGTTTTTGACCTGAAAACCCGCAAGGCCGAAGCCCTGACCCGCAAGTTCGCTCCATCGATCAATGCCGCTCACTGGCACCCGGGCGGCGGCATATATCTGCAAGTGACCGACAATGACTATTCTCGCCTGTACCGCTGCGACCCGGTCGCAAAGAAATTCTCCCGCCTGGAAACCGCGCCCGACGCCGTTGAAAGCGTCAGCTACTCCCGGGCCAGGAAAGCCGCCTATTCCGGTTCGGGACTGGCCGCGCCGCAAAAACTTTTCATGCTGAATCTGGATTCAGGAGGTTC
>SPCN01000070.1 GCA_004525465.1 Chrysiogenales bacterium
ACGGCAATATCTTTGCCGAGCTGCTCGATACGGTGCAATATGCTTCACTGGGTCAGATCACCCAGGTTCTCTACGAGGTTGGCGGCCAGTACCGTCGTGGAATTTAGGGAGGTGAAAGATGATAAAAGCGGACCGGATCGACCAACTATCCAGAGAAGAATTACTCAAACTGACACAAGTATATGCCAAAAACTGGCTTGCTCATGATGGTTCATGGTTCCTTGCCATTGAAGAAAAATACGGTTTGGCCAAGACCATCGAAATCGATATCGAGTCATGGCGGAAATTCACTGTAATTGAAGCAGCACGTCTGATCGAGTTTCTGCAATTGGGAAAAAACTCCGGTATATCAGGTTTGAAAAAAGCCCTGGCTTTTCGCCTCTATGCCTCGCTGAATGAGGACGAAATGGTTCTCATTGACGAAAATACCCTTGAATACAGGGTTAAAACCTGTCGGGTGCAGCAGGCGAGACGACGTAAAAAACTGCCCGATTTTCCCTGCCAACCGGTGGGACTGGTGGAGTATGGCCTCTTTGCCAGCGCAATCGATGCCGCTTTTCACACCGAAGTCGTCAGTTGTCCGCCGAATATTACCCGCCCTGATCATTATTGTATCTGGCGCTTCCGCCTCGGCGCTTAAACCCTTTTTCAAAAGCAACCGGCCGCAGGTTTTCTTGCGGACGTTCCTGCAGGTCAAATCTCCGGTACGCTGATTATACTTTCGAGCACATCCCGGGAACGTTTATCGTCGGGGTTGGCTTCGATGGACTTGCGCAGCGTTTCCACCGCATCGTTGATCCTGCGCAGATTGTAATAGGACATGCCGAGATGGTACAGGGCGGCCTTGTCTTCGTGGCTGGCTTCAATGACCTTCAGGAAATGGGGAATGGCTTTTTCGTGCTGGCCGATGGCATTCAGATTGATACCAAGGTGATAGTTGGCAATGACCGAGTCCGGATTCATTTCCAACAATTTCGTGAAAGCCGCGATGGCTTTCTGCTGGCTCCCCTGGTGGTAGTAGGCAATGCCCAGCCAGTAGTAAGCGCCGATGAATCCGGAGTCGAGATCAAGGCACTTTTCAAAGCTGCTGACCGCGTCGCTGATCCGGCCGCTCCGGTAATAACTGATGCCCAGGTTGTAGTGATCCTTTGCCTGGCCGGGATTGGTTTCGATGGCTTTCCTGTAGCTGGCGATGGACTCGTTTATGGCCCCGGCTTGGTAATATAGTTCACCCAGGATACTGTGAATGTAGGGATTATTCTGGTCCACCTGCAGCAGGTTCTTGGCTGCCTCGAGGGCTTTCTTGATCTTGCCCTTGGCTTGCAGCAGGTTCAACTGATATACCCAGTAAGAAACGCAATTGCTGTTTTTTACCGGTTTACCGCACAGCGGGCAGAAGTTGTTCTTGGCTGCCAGTTCCTCTCTGCAATGTTCGCATCTATTAGCCATTTCTTTCCGTGCTGCGGATTCGTTTTTCCCGTTTTCATCTTCATGATCAGCTGTCATTTTAGCCTCCAGGCTTCATTTTTTGTAAGGATTGTAAGCGCGAAAGCGGAAATTGTCAATTCGTTAAAGTATATTTCAAATTTTAAATATGGCACTTTGATTTACTTTTTTTTAAAAATAGTTTATATTAAAGGGACATTTAAATAAATTTTTTCGTAAATGTGCAATCTCAAAAAAATGGAGGATGAAATGGTTGGAATAGTTGGTTATGGCAGTCATATTCCGCGCTACAGGATCAGGGTTGAGGAAATCGCCAAAGTATGGGGCGCGGACGCTCCATCGTACAAGAAAGGCCTGGGACTGAATGAGAAATCAGTGCCGGCCCCGGATGAGGATTGCGCTACTCTGGCAGTGAACGCATCCCGCAACGCGCTGCGGCGCGCCAACATCGACCCCAAACAGATCGGGGCAGTATATGTGGGAAGCGAATCCCATCCATATGCAGTAAAACCTACCGGGACTATCGTGTCCGAAGCTTTAGGCGCTTGTCCCTTTGTCCATACCGCGGATCTCGAGTTCGCCTGCAAAGCCGGTACTGAAGGCATGTTTATCGCTCTGCACCTGGTTAAGTCAGGCGTTGTGCAATATGCGTTGGCTGTGGGCGCGGATACATCCCAGGGGGCGCCTGGCGACGCATTGGAATTTTCGGCAGCCGCAGGCGCGGCCGCTTTTATCATGGGTTCAAAGAACCTGGCGGCGGAATTACTGGACACTCATTGCTATATGACCGATACCCCGGACTTCTGGCGTCGTGAACACGCCTATTACCCGGAACACGGAGGGCGGTTTACCGGGAAGCCCGCTTATGAAAAACATCTGTTCAGCGCCACGGCCGGAATGCTGGAAAAAGCAAAACTGAAACCAGAAGATATCAGCTATGTGATTTTTCACCAACCCAACGGTAAATTCCCGGTAAATGCGGCGCAAAAACTTGGATTCAAAGAGCCGCAATACAAATTAGGGCTCTTATGTCCGACTTTAGGCAACACCTACTCCGGTTCATCGCCCATGGGGCTCGCGGCAACCCTTGACGCGGCTGAAGCCGATCGCTTGATTTTGCTGGTTTCCTACGGCTCCGGTGCCGGCAGCGATGCCTTTATTTTCCGCACTACCGAAAAACTGCTTGAAATTCGCGATATGGCTCCCAAAACTCGCAAACAACTGGATGAACACAAACAGTACATCGAATACGGAACTTACGCCAAATTCAGGCGAAAAATTCTTCGGGCGGAATAAGGAGAAAATCCATGAATGAAGTAGCAATAATAGGAGTCGGGATGACGAAATGGGGAGAACTGTGGGAAAAATCTCTCCGTGATATTTCTGTGGAAGCCGCCTTAAAATGCCTGGATGACGCGGGCGTTGATAAAGTAGACTCTATAACCGTTGGCACCATGTCCGGCGGGTTGTTTAACGCCCAGGAACATTTAGGGAGCCTGGTGGCCGATTACCTCGGCCAGCGTTTCGTCCCTGCCACCCGCGTGGAATCAGCTTGCGCTTCCGGTGGATTGGCTGTTAAAAACGCTTACATGGAAGTGGCCTCCGGCTTATCCCAATATGCGCTGGCCGTGGGTGTGGAAAAAATGACCGACGTGGATGGAGGCGATGCGACATTTGCTTTGGCTACTGCATCCGACTATGATTATGAAGCTTTCCACGGGATCACCTTCCCCGGGCTTTACGCCCTGATGGCGGTCGCCCATATGAAAAAATACGGCACCAGCCTCGAACAATTGGCGCAAGTTTCGGTAAAAAACCATCACAACGGCAGCCTGAATCCCCATGCGCAGTTTCCATGCGCCGTAACCTTGGACCAGGTCATGACCTCCACTATGGTAGCGGATCCAATGCGCCTGCTTCATTGTTCACCCATCACCGACGGCTCGGCCGCGGTGCTGCTGGTTCCGCTGACCGTGGCTAAAAAAATGAACAAGCCCTACGCTGTGATCACGGGGATCGGTCATGCTTCGGATACCATTGCTTTGTGCCAGAGGAAAGATTTTGCCAAGCTGGAGGTAGTGGAAGTCGCCGCGCAGCGGGCGCTGAAAATGGCTGGAAAAACCATACGCGACATCGACTTTGCGGAAGTCCACGACTGTTTTTCCATTGCCGAGATCATCGTAATGGAAGCCCTGGGAGTGGTGGAATCCGGTCAAGGCGGACCGGCAACCGTAAATGGATTAACCGCCCTGGATGGTGATTTCCCAATTAATCCATCAGGGGGATTAAAATCCAAGGGACATCCTGTCGGCGCCACGGGCGTGGCTCAGGTAGTCGAAGCGGTTATTCAACTTCGCGGACAGGCAGGGCCGCGGCAAATCAAAAACGCCAGGACAGCTTTAACTCAAAATATGGGCGGCTCAGGCGCCAGCAGCATAATTCATATATTGGAGGCACGATAATGGCAATGCATGTAGCTAGAAATTGGCGGGAAACCCCTGAACGTTACCGGATGGAAGCGGCTAAATGTAAAAAATGCTCTGCTATTCACTTCCCGGCACGACTCATTTGCCCCGAATGCCAGGGAAGGGAATTTGCAACCGTCAGACTTTCAGGGAAAGGCGAACTGGCAACCTTTACCATTATCCGGATTGCCCCCACTGGCTTCGGAGATTTAGTTCCTTATGCCGTGGGCATTGTAAAAATGGATGAAGGCATCCACGTCATGGCCCAGATCGTCGACTGTAACCCCGAAGAACTAAAAATCGGTGACCGCGTCGTATCCCAATTCCGCCGGATCAATCAGGAAGGAAAAAACGGCATGATTCTCTACGGCTACAAGTTCGTACCGGATCTGGGATTATAAAATCAAAATACTAGGATAGCCGCAGCTTAGCTATGTTCAAACGAATTCTAATAGCCAACCGAGGCGAAGTGGCTCTGCGCATTATTAAAGCCTGTAAAAAAATGGGAATAGAAACCGTTGCGGTTTATTCCACGGCAGACAAGGATTCTCCCCACCTAGAGCAAGCGGACATGACCGTATGCATCGGCCCGGGACCCAGCAGCCGGAGTTACTTGAACAGGGAAGCCCTACTCCAGACAGGTATCGACAGCGAATGCCAGGCGATTCATCCCGGGTTCGGGTTCCTGGCGGAAGACCAGTTGTTTTCCTATATGTGCCGGCAGCATAAATTGATTTTTATCGGACCTGAGCCCCATTCCATCCAGGTCATGGGCAACAAATCCCAGGCCAAGCAAACCGTAAAACAGGCCGGGCTGCCAACCATCCCAGGATCGCAAGGAAATCTGAAAAACATGGATGAGGCCCTGGCCCTGGCCAATGAGTTGGGGTACCCGGTTTTATTAAAAGCAACAGCCGGAGGAGGCGGAAAAGGCATCCGCCCCTGTTACCATGGAGAAGAATTTAAAAACCTTTGTCTCCAGGCCAGTATGGAAGCCGAAAAAGCCTTCGGCTGCGGCGATCTATACATGGAAAAGCTGATCCTGAAAGGACGGCATATCGAATTTCAAGTACTGGCCGACGCTTTTCACAACGTGATTCACCTGGGTGAACGGGAATGCTCCATCCAGAGAAAGAACCAGAAACTCATCGAAGAATCTCCATCCCCGGCCCTGGACCCTGAAACCCGCAGTAAAGTGGGCGCTCAAGTGGCTGAAGCCATGAAAAAGATCGGTTACCTTAATGCCGGGACCATCGAATTCCTGATGGATGAACATAAAAAGCTTTACTTCATGGAAATGAACACCCGGCTGCAGGTGGAACATCCGGTAACTGAGATGATCACCGGGATAGATATTGTGGAGGAGCAGATCAAAATCGCCGCTAACCATCCTTTGTCGTTAACTCAGGATAATATTTCTTTCAGCGGACATGCCGTCGAATGCCGTATAAACGCTGAAGATCCGGACAACGATTTTGCCCCTTCTCCAGGTGTCATTACCGCTTTCAGTCCCCCTCTGGGCGAAGGTCCAGGCAAAATTCGCCTGGATACCCATGTGGCAGCAGGATATGAAATACCTTCTTTTTATGACTCCATGATTTGCAAAATCATCGCTCATGGCCAAGACCGCGCCGCCGCTGTGCAAACCATGGTGAATGCTCTGAGAGCTTTCGAGATCAAAGGTATTAAAACCACCATCCCCCTGCACCTTGAAATACTCAGTTCGAAGATATTCAAAGAAGGAAATTATCACACCAATTCTCTTGCGGATATTATGGGGTAAGGGAGGCGCAAAAAATGGCAAAAGTATTAATGGAACGTATCGGTTCGCCCATCGAGACGTTTATGGACCCGGTCGACTTCAAAATAAACCTGGAGTACATGAAACGATTGAACGAAAGTTACCAAGCCAAACGCCAGGAGGTCAAAGCAGGTTGGGGCGAGCAATATGTGGAACGGGCGCATAAAAAAGGGAAAATGACCACCTGGGAACGGATCGAATTTTTAAAAGACCCCGGCAGCAAGGTATTCCCTATCGGAACCTTTGTCAACTACGGATTGGAATTCGGTGAGGGCAGCAATAAACGCAAAGCGCCCGGGGCAGGAGTGGTTACCGCATTTGTTAAGATCGAGAACCGCCACGTGATAGTAATCGCCAACGACAACACAGTGGCTTCCGGTTCCTGGTGGCCCCTTACGCCTGAAAAAATCGAACGGGCGCAGGAAATTGCCCTTCGACTAAGAATTCCCGTGGTATATATTATCGATTGCAGCGGTTTATTTTTGCCGGAGCAGTCCAAAACCTTTCCTGGAAAAACCGGGGCGGGATATATATTTAAAATGAACGCTTTATTAAGCGCCCAGCAGGTACCCCAGATAGCCGGAGTATTCGGCGACTGCATCGCCGGCGGAGGGTATATGCCCATCATCAGCGATATCGTCTACATGACCGAGCAAGCTTATATGGTCATTGCCGGCGCCGCGTTAGTTAAAGGCGGCAAGGGCCAGCAAATAACTTCTCTTACCATCGGCGGGCCTGACATCCATGTCAATATCTCCAACTGTGCGGACTACAGGGTTCCCGATGACAAAACGCTCCTCTTGAACATCAAGAAAGAAATCGCCAAACTCCCGTCCAGCGGTATCGAATATTATTACTACGGCCAGGATCCTGCGCCCCCTCTTTTCGACCCCGCTGAAATCGAAGGGATATTTCCCATGGATTACAGGGTCACCTATGATATCCGGCAAGTTATCGCCCGCATCGTGGATAACTCTCTTTTCTGGGAGATATTCCCCGACAAGGGCAAGGAAATTGTCTGCGGTGTCGGCAAGATCAATGGATTGTATGTGGGTATCGTTGCCAACAACCAGAATTTGACCGAACATCCTGTGCACAAACGCAGTAAACGGCCTGGAGGTATCCTGTACAAGGATGGCATCGCTAAAATATCGACGTTCTCCAGGGCCTGTAATTGCGATGGTATTCCTATCATATGGTTGCATGATATCGCTGGTTTCGACATCGGCCCCGAAGCGGAAAAAATGGGCTTATTGGGATGGGGTTCCAATTTGATCTACACCAATTCCACCAACTCCGTCCCGTCTATTACCGTGCTTTTACGAAAAGCCTCCGGAGCCGGATACTACGCCATGAACGGAAGGCCTTACGAACCCATCGTGCAATTGTCCACTCCACTTACACGGTTGGCAGTGATGGAAGGCAGAACATTGGCCATCGGCGCTTTCCGGACAAAATTGGATGAGAATTTCAATATTATTTTCACACGCCAGGAAGAATATGACCAGGTAAAAAAGGGCATGGATGAGTTGGAACTCCGTATCAGCGAAGACATGAACCCGATCCTCAGCGCGCGCCAGTTGGATACTGATGAAATCATCCTGTTAAGCGAATTGCGGTCTTACCTGGAAACCGTCACCGAAATGACCTACCAGAGTATCGGCTACAGGCGTGTAAAAAACCCGCGCATATGGTCCTTACATGATATCGATGCATTATCCGGGGATACAGGAAATTGAAATGACAGACGAGAAATCAGGGTCATTGACAGCTCTTGCGGAAATCAGGGATTCACAGTACATCGTACTATCTCCCACGGTGGGAAATTTTTCAGCCATGCCCCAACCCGGCGCCTACCTTCCCGGCGGTTCTTTTGTCGGCAGGCTTAAAATTTTGAATACTTTTTATGATCTCTGTTTACCTGGCGATGTTTCTGGACTGGTGGTAACGGATAGCGAAAAAGATTTTGTTTTCCCCGTGGAATACGGGCAGGAATTGTTTCGTTTAGACCAGGAAAAGAATTTCCTCGAATCGGAAAAGCAAACCGTCCAGTCGATTTCCAAAACCAAGGAGGATGCGGAATCCGCAGAGGGCTATGTAATTACCGCATTTACCACCGGTATTTTTTATGCCAAACCTGGTCCCGATTCACCGCCGTTTGTAGCTGTAGGCCAGGAGATAAAAAAAGGAAAAACATTGGGATTGATCGAAGTGATGAAGACTTTTAATTACATCAGTTTTCCCGGGACCGATAAAGGGGACGTTGGGATAATTAAAAAAATATTTGTAAAAGATTCACAGGAAGTCAAATTAGGGCAAGCGTTATTTCTTATAGATTAGCCACAGCGGCATGAAGGACGGGGTGTCGTGAAAAATAAATTAAGGGAGGTTAAACATGTCTTTAAATTTTGATTTGCCTGAAGAAGCAATAATGATTCGCAACACCGTAAGAGAATTTGCCGAGGAAGTGATCAGGCCCAAAGCCAGGGAGCTTGATGAAAAAGAAGAGTTTTCCCCCGAATTATGCAAACAAATGGGAGATCTGGGACTGTTCGGATTTTGCATACCCGAAGAGTATGGAGGCAACGGCATCGGTTATATTCCTTATTTGACAGCCGTGGAAGAATTGGCGCGCGTGGATGGCTCTCAGGCCGTGACAGTAGCGGCCCATAATTCGTTGGGAATCGGGCCCATATACTTTTTTGGAAGTGAAGAACAGAAAAAAGAATACCTGCCCAGGCTATGCACCGGTGAAAAATTATGGGGATTCGGACTTACCGAACCCGACGCTGGTTCCGATGCGGGCGGCACGAAAACCAAAGCCGATAAAATCGGCAGCGAGTGGGTCATCAATGGCTCGAAGACTTTTATTACCAATGCCGCCGGGGACGTATGCCTTGGCAGCACGATTCAAGCCATAAGCGGCGTAAGGCCCGACGGGAAAAAGGAGTATACGTGTTTCCTGGTGGACCAAGGATCTCCCGGGTACACGGCCAGGACGCTTCATGACAAAATGTTATGGCGCTCATCCATAACCGCGGAACTCTTTTTGGATGATTGTCGCGTGCCTGAAGAAAAAATATTAGGAAAGCGCGGGGAAGGATTTCATCAGATGCTCGATACCCTGGACAGGGGCAGGCTATCGATTGCGGCCATGGGGTTAGGGTGCGCCCAGGGCGCTTATGACCTGGGTATGAAATACGCCAAGGACAGGAAGCAATTCGGCCAATCCATTTCTACGTTCCAGGCCTGCGCATTTAAACTGGCTGATATGGCAGTAGAGATCGAGGCCGCCAGGAATTTGCTTTATAAAGCCGCCTGGCTGTGTGAAAACCGCAAGGATTATAAAATGTACTCATCGATGGCCAAGCTTTATTGTTCCGAAGTCGCGCACCGCTGTGTGAACCAGTCTCTGCAGTTGCACGGCGGATATGGATTGATGAAGGAATACGATATCGAACGGCTTTACCGGGATCAACGGGTCCTGGAAATCGGCGAAGGCACATCCGAGATTCTCAGGCTTGTGATTGCCAGGCACATCGGATGTTTTAATGTATAATAAATTTCTTGCCGCCGATACTCCGGGATACAAAGGATAGGCTCTCTAACGGTTTCGTGACCTGGCGGCAAAAAATATTATGGAAAAACAGGAAGTGAGAAAATGATGAATAAGACGTATGAAACGCTTAAATATGATATCAAAAACCGGGTTATCACCATCTGGCTGAACCGGCCCCAGGTTCATAATGCGTTTAACGATACCATGCTGGCGGAGTTGGCGGATATTCTGGAAGTTGTGGATCGATCCGACGCCATCCGCGTAGTCATATTTACAGGCGAAGGTAAATCATTTTCAGCCGGAGCGGATTTGAATTGGATGAAGAAAATGATCGACTACACTTATGAGGAAAACCTCAAAGATGCCCTGATGATTTCAGACGTTTTCCATAAAATTTACACCCTAAGCAAGCCGGTAATTGCGGCTGTCAATGGGGCAACCATCGGGGGTGGGATGGGAT
>SPCN01000404.1 GCA_004525465.1 Chrysiogenales bacterium
GCCAGCAGATCGTTGGCCATGTTCATCAATACGCGGCAGTTGCCCGCGGCGTGTTCACACAGCGCCGCAATAACCGGTTCACAGATCAGTCGGGGATTGCCGGCCTTCTGCAAGTGGTTACAGAGACATTCCCGGAGTGCTTTGGATTCCGAGGGTTGGTAACGCAGACGGCAACGCACGCGACTGGCCACCGGCAGCAGGTCATCGGTCTGTAGCTTTTGCGTGAGGCGCTCATCGCCGCAAAGCACGACGGTGAGGATGCTACGCGAGTCGAGCTGATCGCTGGTTAACATGCGCAACTCACACAACGCCGCGGCGCTCATGGCCTGTGCCTCGTCGAGCAGCAGCACGGGCCGATAGAGGGAGGCCTCTATGTGGGCGAGCCATCTCTGCCTGAGTACCTTGGCACCAATCCAGCGATTGTGAGGCGTCAGCGCCACGCCGAACAGCTCCCCGAGTTCGCGATAGAAGTCTGCCACAAAGGCCTGCGGTCGTGTCAGTACCCCCACAGTCACATCACACAGATTCCCGAGACGCTCGGCAAGGATACGAAGCGTCGCGCTCTTGCCCGAACCCGGCGCACCGGTAATCAGGGCGAAGCCGCCTTCGCTGAGCTGATTCTCGATCCGCCAGCAGAAGTGCTCCACCGCCGGGGAGACGAACAGCGCCGAGACCGGCACCTCCTGGCAGAACGGGTTGTATTTCAGGTTGTAAAGCGCCAGCATTTTCTTACTCATGAGTCTTGTCCTCCTTGGGGTTTATTTCATCCTTGGGCAGATAGGCCGAGGGCAGTCCTGTCGCGGCATAGTCGGCAATGAGTTTTCGAAGCAGTGGCGCCATCTGCCCACTGGCCGGCTCGGACACCGAATCGGGGCGCTCCGTGATGGGGTCTTTTCTGCGCCTGAGACCCTCGGCGTTCTTCTGCTTGTCCTGCGGGTAGAGTCGCGTCAACACCTGGCCGCTGCGCCCGTCGGTCAGGTAAACATGCGACAGGTCCCAGGTCGCGTAGCGAACCGTCACCTTCTCGAAGTGCCGATAACGCGAGGGCAGCTCGAAGCGCACCCCTTCCACGCTGATCGTTCCATCACTCTTGCGTTGCGTGCGCGACAGCTCCGCGGTAAAGGCCTGGCGAAGGATTTCACTCTCGGGGCATCGGCGGGCCACATCCTTGCTGTTGATAAAGCGCTCCAGCGGCGTGCAGCCGATCTCACGCTGCACGCTACGGTTGTGCTCCAGCTCGGCCCAGGCCTGCGTCGCCTCGTTCAGCTTCGCCAGCGTCAGATCCTTGAGGCCATCGAGCATGGCCAGAAGCCGCCCTTCGACCGGCCCCCAGAAAGACTCCTGCTTGCCGTTCTGGTACGGGCTGTAAGGCAGGGTCTTCTCATGCACGATCCCCAACCGAAGAAGACCCTGCGTCGTTTCGTGTGCGATCATGGCGCTCCCGTTGTCGGTCATCAGCGCCCGCGGCATGCCGCGCTTCATAAAGGCCTGTGAAAGCCCATGGATGAGCTTCTCGGCCGTTTCGCTCAAGTACCATTGCGTATGGCAACACAACCGCGAATGATCGTCCAATACCCCCAGCAAGAGCGGGTACACCCACTCGCCCGGCGAGGTCAGCACCGGCACCGAGCCGTGATGAAAATCCAGATGCCAGAGCGCATTGACGTACGCGCTCTCGTAGCTGCGGATCTCCAGATCCTCGAAGCGTTGCTCAGCGGCTTCGGCACCGGCGGTGCGCCTTTTGCCGCCCAGACGCCGACGCTTGAGCATGCCATGCGCTTTCATGTAGCGGCGCACGCTCTCATAGGATGGCATCTCGCCCAGTCGTGGGTCTTGTTCGACCCGCACGGCCAGGTTGTCGGCCTGTAGCTTGTAGCTCCAGTCCCGATGCTGCCGGAACTGCGACTCGATCGCATCGCGCAGCGGTAGGCTCAGACTCGGATGTGTGCCTTCCTCTTCGCGGATCTTGCGAGAGAGAACCCCCACCGGATCTTTCGGCGAACGGTGCGCCTGGTAGTACCAGCGCTCGATCGTCGACGCGCCGAAAACGACCCAGCTTCCCGTGAGCGGATGACGCCAGTGTTTCCGCGCCAGCCGCTTCAGTTCGCCTCGCAACTCCCCCTGCTTCGGCGGTGCCGCCAGCAGCGGCCCCACCACGCTGAAGCGAAAATGTGCCCAGCGCTGATCGCCTCTCGATACATTCCGTTCCTCCGGCATCGCGCGTCTCCTTTCCGGCCCGATCTCCGAGCCCTTTTGCTTGCGATGCCACCCTTCTACAGAAGCCCCATGACGCTGTCGCCACGCGTCCTCTGCGGGAAATATGTCGCCCTCACATAGCGACCATCCTTTCCCCGGAAGTGCTCGTAATCGGAGAGAGGAACTCCATCAGCTTTATCACGCCTTCCCGCCCCTGTGCATGGAACGATGCCACCAGGC
>SPCN01000124.1 GCA_004525465.1 Chrysiogenales bacterium
AGCGGTATCGGTGAAAGCGAAGCCAATCCCTACGGCAATTTCGACGCCGACAAATACAAAAATGTCCTGGGGCGGATCACCCAGGATATCGGCAACAATTTTCGCATCGGTGCCTTCGGCTACACGGGCAAAGAGGCGGGGTCGAACGGCCTGGTCAACAGCCTGTGGATGGCCGGCGTTGACGCGACGCTGTCTGTCCCCAAACTGGAATTGAACCTGCAATACGTGGAGCGGCGTGACAAGAATCCCTTGTTTCTTCTGGGGGCTTCAGAGATCGCGACCCGGGGCGGGTTTGCCGAACTGATCTACCTGCCGCGCGGCGACGACAGCCAGTGGTACGGCGCCGTCATGTGCAACTGGGTCGACTCCGACCAGGAAGAGTTGAAATACACTGCGGTCACGGTCTACGGCGGCTACATGCTGCGGCGCAATTTCCGCCTGGTCGGCGAGGTCACTTATTTGATCAAGGGAGTGGAAGGTAAGCACCCGCGCTTCAGCGTCGGTATGATCACCGCTTTTTAGTTTTTAACCTTTCCCAGCCCTGGCTTTTTTGAATTGACTTTTGTCCCGCCGCCGACTAGAATTTCCTTATGATCATCAATATTTTTCCAAAGCGTATTTCAAAGCAATTCAAATTCGCGGCACTCTTTTTGCTTTGCTTTATTTTTGTGAGTGCCATTCATTATGCGGCTAAAAAAACTGTTTTTGACATGGTCGATCCTGAGAAAATAGACGCCCTGAATGAAAAAGCCGTGGATTTTCTAAAGGCCGATTATGACAGTATTCTGATGCAAGCCAACCGCTTTGTCGGGCAAAAGGAATATCTCAAGGCCGCTCAATACTATCTGGCCCTCTTGAAGTTCAATCTCAATGATTCAATCACTATCTATAACCTGGCCTGCTGCTATGGGCAGCTGGGAAAAGCCGATTTGGCGGTCAAATGCCTGGTCATGGCGGTCAGAGCCGGTTTTCGCGATTTCCAACTGCTGGAAAAAGACAAGGATTTCGCATCTATCCGCTTCACTCCGGAATTCAGGAAGCTGTTGTCCCAGCTGCCGCTCTGGCGGGATCCAGCTGTCGAGGTGATCTTTGTAAAGACAGGCAAACTGCTGGAGTTGCAGGTCAAACTTCCCCAAAAATTCGATTCCACGCATAGCTATCCATTGCTGCTCGGGCTTCATGGCAATGGGGGCACTCCCGACCATATTATGGAAGCAATGAACAAGACCTTGAAAAAAGAGCCGGTGATTCTGGCAGCTCCCCATGGTGCTTACGCCAACTTCTCCCAGCTGCGCGGCCGGCATTTTTCCTGGGAGATCCAGACCCGGAACCGGGAGTTGTGGAAGATAGCCGATCCGCTGGCGGTCGAAAATCTGGACGAAGTGATCCGGGAGATAAAGAAAAGATACCCGGTTGGGGAAGTCTATATCCTGGGTTTTTCCCAGGGAGCCGCCTATGCCTTCCTGTCCGGCTTCAAGTATGCCGGGATGGTGGCCGGGATTATCAGTATCGGCGGCTTGTTCCCCGAAACCGACAGTGAATTTTCCATATTGAAGGAAGCGGAAATTGCCAACGGGGAAAAATTCCGGGTTTTCATCGCCCAAGGCAGCACTGACCATTTGATTCCCGGGGGCTTGGGTTTCAAGACCGCGGAAAAGCTGAAAAAATACGGATACGAAGTGGAATACCAGGAATACGAAGGCGGGCACGAAATCACTCCGCAACTCATAAAGAACATTTACGCCTGGATGGCAAAGAAGTGAGGGATGGTAAGGAGCGCCTGCACATTTTCAACTCGAACAAAACTTAAAAGGCGCGGACACCTATATTTGTTTTTGCTATTGGCTGCCGGGATCATGTTGCCGGCGCTTCGGGAAAATCCGGAAGATTTGCAGGCATTGCTCAAAAATGCCGAAAGGGAGCTGGACTGGCATTTTTTTGCGGAAGCCAAAAGCTCCTATTTGGAGATTTTGCAGCGCTACCCGCAGTCAGGCGGTACAAATGAAGCGCTCGGATATATTTGCCTGATGCAGGAACAATACAATGACTCCTGCGCCTATTTCGAAAAGGAACTTGAACTGGAACCGGATAATGAACTGACCCGACTGTTTTTGACAATAGCCCGTTTTCAAGCCGGAAAAACTCCAGCGTCCAGGGAAATGATTCAGCAAATCGGCAGCATCAGCAAGAAAAAAAACCGCAGGAAACATCCCTTTTTCAGAAAATTCCTGGGCGACAATCCGGGGCTGCTTTCATTTGTTACGGGCATTCTATATAAGCAATCAGGCGAATGGGCCTACGCCGAGGAAATGATGGATGAAGCGGCCGGGGAAAAATACAACCTTGCGGAAATCATGGTGCAGCTTGTTGACCAGTACCTGCAGCAGCAAAATTCCGCCGCCGCTGAGTCGATGCTATCCAGATTGGAGCGCCAGAATTTCCAGCTGGCCGAACAGATGGGTGAAATCGTAAAGACGCGGGATCTAAAAAAAGCGCGGGAGTATGCCCGCTCGCGTCCCATAATCATCCGCTATTTCAAGGAATCCATCACCACCATCACGGATGATTTGAATGTCATGGCTCAGAATGCCGTCAAGCGGGCTGATCCGCAAGGCGCCATTAAGAGTTGGCTGAAGGCATTATATGCCGACGACAAGCGCTTTGATATTCATTACAACATCGCATTGATCTACTGTCTCTATAAATTTCCCCGGGAGAGTCTCTACCATTGCCGTCGCGCCATCGATCTGGGCAATCCCCAATATCAATCCTGGGCTCTGAACCTGGCCGGGAACATAACCTTTGAAATGGCTGATCTTGATCAAGCCCTCAAGTTTTATCAGGAAGCACTGGATCTCACCCCGGACTATCTCAAGTGCCGCAACAATCTTGGCCATACCTATTGGAAGCTTGGTGACTTGCCGAACGCGGAGCGGCAATGGCGCATTGTGATTGAAAATTCCGGAAGCGGTGGAAAAGAGCTTGATGTGCGGGAGTGGAATGACAAGGAAAACATTAAGGTCCTTATCGATGTCAAGGAGAGTGATGAAATTGTTGAAGCCGGCAAATCGTTGGCGGCTTTGTACATCCAGCAGAAACAGGTGGCCAAAGCCATCCCTCTGCTTGAAATGGTGCTGCAATTCATCCCGTCCGATGCCGACAGCCATTTCGAACTGGCTAGGATATACATGCAGCTTGACAGCCTGGAACTTGCCCGTCAGCATCTCAATATGGCGATCGGCAATGGGACTTCATTTGAAAGCGAGGCCGGCAAGCTCCTGGTTGAGCTGGCCAAGATGATCGAATAATGCAATATGGACTATGCCTGATACGGACCGCTATGCCCATCGCGCTTGCCATTGCGGTCCGCTACATTTCACCTGGAGGGGAAATATGAAAGCATTTTTTCAAATTTACATTGTGTTTGCGTGTCTTTTTATAAGCATGCCTGCTCCGGCCCAGCTGCAACCCCTGACCTTCGACTCATTGTACGATTTTGCCACTCCCGGGGATTTGGCTCTCTCCGCGGATGGCCGGCATCTGGTCTATGCCGTGAGCCGCAGCGATGTTGCTTCAAATTCCAACTCCACGGAAGTCTGGATAATGGCCGCTAACGGGAAAAACAACCGCTTGATCTGCGCCGCGGGCCATTCGCCCTGCTGGGTCGACGGCGGCGGCAAAATTGTTTTCCTTGCCGATAACGACGGCGTTGACCAGCTGCAAAGCTATGAACTGGCCAGCGGCAAAACTGAAATATTGACCGCCATTCCGGAAGGTATTTCCGCTTATGTCTTGTCACCCGGCGGCCAGGGCATTCTGTTGACCCGTTCCGTCTACCCCGAGGATAGCAGTCCGGAATATTTCGCGGTTCAGCAGGCGGCAAAAAAAGAAAAAAAACACGGGGGATTGATCTATGATAAATTGCTGTTCCGGCCTTATAACCATCTGGATGACGGCACGGTCAAGCACGTTTTTTATTACCAGTTCGCTTCCGGCCGCTTGACCGATCTCAGCCCCGGGCCCTATCATGCCCCCACCTCCCATCTCGGTGGCAACCAGGATTTGGCATTTTCCCCGGACGGACGCAGTGTGGCCTATACCACCAACACCGACCCGGTCAAAGCTGTCAGCACCAATAACGACATTTTCCTGGTAAATATCGATGGCAGCGGCAAGCGCCGCATTACGGAAAACCGCGGCTGTGACGTGTATCCGGTCTTTTCTCCCGATGGCCGCTACCTGGCTTATACCGAGATGGCCAGGCCGGGATACGAGGCCGATCAGAAAAAATTGATTATTTTCGATCTGGGCAATGGCCGCCGCAGCAACCTGACCCGTGACCTGGACCTGGGGGTGGACGAAATCATCTGGTCGCGCCGCGGCGCTGCCGTTTTTTTTACATGTCGGGAAAAGGGCTTTGACGCGCTTTACAAAATCGATTTGAAAACCGGTCGATCCACCTGCCTGGTCAACAAGCGCATATTCTCAAACCTGGCCTTGAGCCGGGATGAGAAATTCTTCTATTGCGTCACCAGCTCCACGAACCGGCCGGCAGAAATTGCCCGCTTCGACTTGACTGAAAAACGCTTCACCACTCTCACCCATCTGGCCGATGATTTCGTAAAGGACCATGCCCTGCCCGACCCCGGCGAGGTTTTCTGGTATAAAGGCGCGTATGACGATGATGTGCAGGGCTTTTTGACCAGGCCCGTGCCTTTCGATCCGGCTAAAAAATATCCCCTGGTTATACTCCTTCATGGAGGTCCGGAAGGGGATTGGCACGGCGGCTGGAGCAACTACGGTGGCAACTCCAACCTGTTTGCCGCGCAGGGCTATGTGGTGGTAAAGCCCAATATCCATGGTGCGACTTCTTTTGGAGCCAAGTTCAAGGAAGCCATTCTCAACCATTGGGGCCGGGTCGATCAGGAAGATATCATGAAATGCCTGGACTACCTGGTTGCCCGCTACCCCTTCATCGACGGTAGTAAAATCGGCGCCTGCGGCCGCTCTTATGGCGGCTATCTGGTCAACTGGCTCAACGGCCAGACCGACCGCTTTGCCTGCTTCGTCTCAGTTGATGGAATCTTCGACCAGTTGATGTCGTATTACAGCACCGATGAACTTTGGTTTCCGGAAATGGAATTCGGCGGTACGCCCATGAGCAACCGCGAGGAGTATGTGCGCTCCTCACCCAGCACCTATGCGCAGAATTTCAAAACACCTACTCTGGTTTTACACGGCGGCAGGGATTACCGCGTTGATCTCTCGCAGGGGATTGCCATGTATACAGCCCTGCAGCGCCTTGGCGTGCCGGCCCGGTTCATTTTTTTTCCGGATGAAGGACATTACTACCGAAAACTGCAAAATTGGAAATTCGCCTACCAGCAGCAGTTTGCCTGGCTGGCCCGCTTCCTTAAGAATTAAACGGTCAACCAACTCCGACAAAAATTTCTGTGCATCGGCCTTGTTTAAATAAAAATCCGTAAACTATTTCAAACCGGGCCGCCGGCCTCAAACATGATCTGCTGGATGCGGGCGATGGTGGCCTCGGTGTCGCTCAATATGCCCTCGCGCAGCTTCATGTTGTCCAGCAATTGCAGGGCCAGGGTTTTCAGCAATGGTGCGGCCGGGTCCTGCTTGTGCAGGGTCACCATTTTTTTTATCAGGGAATTTTCGGGATTGATCTCAAAAACGCGCTTGCCGAGCTGATAGTCCTTGTTGACCATTTTCATGATCTTTTCCATCTGCACGGAGGGGCCGTCGGCCGGGTTGAGCAGCAGGCAGGGGCTGTCGGTCAGGCGCTTGGATATTCTTACCTCCTGGATCTGTTCGCCGTAAATGGTTTTCAGGTAGACCACCAGGTTTTCCGCGTCCTTCATGTAATCCGCATCCGCGGCCTCGTTTTTTTCCTCCAGGGGGATGTCGGCGCTTTCGGCCATCTTGAAGCCCTTCTTGTCGAACTCGCGCAAATGGTCGAGGACGAATTCGTCCATGGGATCGGTCAGGTAGAGCACTTCATGATCCTTTTTTCGGAAGATCTCCAGGGCCGGGTTTTTTTCAATGGCCAGGCGGTCGGCGCCGCCCAGGAAGTAGATTTCCTTTTGCCCCTCGGGCATGCGCGCGACATATTCTTTCAGGTCGGTCAACTGCTCGGCGCCGCTTTTGGAGCTGGAAAAGAGGAGGAGCTGGGAAAGCTTTTCCCGGTTATTGTAGTCGCTGACAATGCCTTCCTTGAAGTTCTTGCTGAAGTTTTTCCAGATGTTCAGATACTGTTCGCGGTTTTTGCTCTTGACGCTCTCCAGGTGTTCCAGGAGTTTTTTCAGCACGTGCTTCTTGATCTTGTCGATGCGTACGTTGCTCTGGATGGTTTCGCGTGAGATGTTCAGCGGAATTTCCTCGGAATCGATGATGCCTTTGACGAAGCGCAGGTACTCGGGCATGATGTCCTTGGAGCCTTTCTGGATCAGGATCTTCTTGGAATAAAGGTCCACGCCCGGTTCGGTCTTCATCAGTCCCAGCAGTTCAAACGAGGTCTTGGGCACGAACAGCAGGGAGGCGAACTGCACCGGGGCGTCGGAAGAGAGATGCAGGTACGTTTCCGGGTCTTCCTGGGTGTTCTCGAAAAACTTGTAAAATTCGGCGTAGTCCTTCGCGCTCAGTTTTGACTTGGGTTGGGTCCAGATGGCGTCCTGGCGTTCGATCTTTTCCCCCTCCAGGTAGATGGGGAAGGGTACGAACTTGGAGTGCTTGAGGATGATGTTCTTGAG
>SPCN01000403.1 GCA_004525465.1 Chrysiogenales bacterium
CTTCTTAATGTGAGCGGATGCAGGGATTGTCATGGCCCCAACCTCTCGGGCGGCAAGAGTGCCGAACCCACAGCCAAGAATGCCCCCAACCTTACCCCAGGCGGAGAGCTGATCGCCTGGCAGACCGCCGATTTTATCAAAACGCTACGCACGGGAACCACGCCCTTTGGTCACAAGCTTGACCCTCGCCAAATGCCGTGGGAGCATTTCAAGAATTTTTCGGATAATGAACTGACAGCCATATTCCTGTATCTGCAGTCCCTGCCGAAGCTGGAAACAACAATTCCCTAAAACGACAAAGGAAGTTTAAATAATTGACAGGGCGGGATTGAATCCTTCTCTTTCACCCTCATCTTTCTAATTGTGTAACTTCGAATTAGAAAAAAAGGAAAGAAATGCTAGCAAATAATTACTCATCAATTACGATCGGTTGGGTAGCCATTGCGGCTGGGCTTGTTCCTAAAGTAAAAAGGTATGCCACCAATTGTATATTATTTACTAACACTAATCATCGGTCTGGGGTTGTTGGTTTAAAAAACATACATTTTTAGAACTGAGGCTATAAATTGAACATTTCTATGAGACATATTGCTTTAATTGTCCCCGATCTGCAGAATGCTGAACGATATTACAATACGGTATTCGACAAGGAATTGATCGGACGCGAGGCTGAACTTCCGGACGGGCTTTGGTATACGCTCCCATTTGACAAAGGATGGGACGATGCTAAAGCGGAAGGTATTGAGCTTGGCATGCTCGCCCTTCGAAAGGATAATTTCGTTTTAGCTTTGTTCAAAGGTGATGAGGCAACAAGGCAGGTCCCATTTATTGGCCTGCAGATGTCAATTGAGGAGATTACCCGGATTCGAACTCGTTTGCCGAAGGATGTACATGTTGAAGAAGATTCGCCCGATAGTCTGGATTTTAGAGACCCTTACCAGATCACCTGGCAAATAACAGCACCCGGAAATGAGTTTCGAACGTCAGGTGATTGGGCAAACCGCTGGCTCAAATTGTGAGTGCCAGCGGAAACACCATACAGTCCGCCAATTTCAATCAGGAGGTAGCATGAATATCAGTAATGTCTCAACGAACATGATCGGATGGGTGGCCATTGCGACGGGAGTTGTCGGATTGCTTGGCTTCGTTTTCATCATTTTATTCTTCAGTGTTGGTCAGCCTTTTGGCACCCTGAATGATTATTGTATTGGCCTCACAGCAATATTGAGTCTGGTTTTGGTTTGGATGTTGTATCCCGGATATCATGCCCTATTCCCATTCCTCAGCAAAGTTGCACTTGTGATCGCAACAATGGGTGCCATCCTTGTTTTGGTAGGCTCGCTGCTAGCCATTACCGACACAAAAGGCTGGTTTTTGTCTGGGCTTTATATGGCGGCAGGCAATGCCATGATCGGCTTGTGGCTGATGGTGTTGAGTTATTCCGCCTTGCGGGATAATTCCTTTCCTCAAAGCCTGGCGATTTTTGGGCTCATCAGCGCAGTGATCCTGGCGCTAGGGTTGGTTGCAATTCCAGGAATATTCCGCGGTATCGATTCCAAGGAATACGAATTTACTTTGTTCAATTCGATCTGGTGGACAAGCTCCCTGGGATACCTGGCCCTTTTGCCCACCTGGAGCATTTTTCTGGGGCGGTTTCTCTTGCGCCAGTAGCATCGCTTTTTAGAGATGTTCGCAGGCTCAAAGAGGAAAATTAATCAAGTTTTCATTCTATTCATGTTCGATCACAAAAATAAATACGAAAGAATCGCTTCCTGACATGCCTTCAACTAACCCAGACCAATCCATCCTTGAACTGCGCATTGCGCTGACAACCAGTGATTACGAACGCTCGGTGAAATTCTATTGCGAAGGTCTCGGTATTGAACCCGCTGCAATTTGGAATAACGGCCAGGGGCAGGCACTCGTCCTAAATATGGGAGCCGCAACCCTGGAGATTTTCGACGAGAAACAGGCTGAGACGATTGATCAGATCGAAGCCGGAAAACGGGTCAGCGGACAGATCCGGTTTGCCCTGAAAGTGCCCGATTTGAAGGCAGCGATGGAACGCTTGCTATCGAAAGGTGCGACCCTGGTTCATCCTCCTGTAATAACTCCGTGGGGAGACCAGAATGTGCGCCTTCAGGATCCGGACGGCATGCAAATTACGCTTTTTCAGGCACCTGAGAAAATGGGATAAGGTTTCATAATTAAGATGGAAGTAAACAAGCCATCCATATTTTTTATCTTTTGATAACAAAAATTCATTCATAAACAAGCAAGTTGAGGAAGTTATCTACAACATGAACATACAGGAAAGACCCATTAAAGCTCTTGGAGAAATCGCTTTACGGGTTAAAGACCTGCAGGCAATGCAGGAATTCTACGAAAATGTCATTGGTCTTGAATTAATGAGACGTTTTGAAAGTGTCAGTTTCTTCAAAATTGCCCC
>SPCN01000357.1 GCA_004525465.1 Chrysiogenales bacterium
ATCCCCAGGTGGTGATGCTGGATGTCAGTCAGCTTTTTTGAGAGTTCACGGACTTCGTGGCTGTATACCAGGCTCAGCACGCCCATGGCCGGGGCCTTGTCTGCCTGCCACTCCTCAGCCACCAGCCGCTCGCGGATCAGGTCGCGGATGGCTTCCGAACGGCTCTTGTAGCCCAGCCGGGCGATAAAAGGATCGAATTTTTGCAGCAGGGCCGCGTCCAACGAAACACCGAAACGGATCAATTTGCTCATGGTTGCCTTCTGATTTAATAATAATCCTTATTGCCTTTTGATTTCAAGTGCGGTTTTTTCTTGGTTTTGGTCATTTGCTTATTGGTGCTGGGAATTATTTTTGTTGAATCGTTGCCATGTTGCAGCGTTGAAGTGAAAGCGGCACTAAAAAAATATGGCTGTGCGCCTGCCGGTGTTGCAGTAGACAACGACTTCTCGGTCCCGTAGCAGCTCTCCGTAGTATGCCAGGTCGTAATGGGGGATGTTGACCGCCCCCTTGATATGCTCCATGATGAATTCCTCGCGCGTCCTGACGTCGATCAATATCTGTTTCATATGTTTACCTCCTGGAAAGTCTTGCCGCCGGCGGTCCGTTGAAACTTCAAGATACCTGGTCCAGGTTGGCCTCTTCCCGGTAATCCACGATGACATGCTGGTTCTTTTGTCTGGGCCTGAGCAGGGACAGGACGGTCAGGTAGGTGCGGTTGACCTTCAACCAGTGGCGGTTCAATTTGCGGGCGTAATGGGCAATGCCGATGTCGAGCCACTTGAAGTTGATCAGCTTGCGCAGCGATGTGGCCAGGGAATAGAATTTTTTGTGGCTGTAGATCTGGGCCCGCTGCAGGTCAAGCGGTGCCAGCTTCGTGGGCTCGAAAACGACGTGGTGGGCGTCGTAAAGGTTCCAGTCGCGGAAACGGATGCGCTGCTGGGCGCTGATCTTGCCAAAGAAATCTGAACCGGGCAGGGGGGTCAGGATCATGAATTGGCTGGAGGTCAAGCGGGCTTTTTTGGCGAAACGGACGGTGCGGCGGACCGTGCGCCAATCGTCCTCGTCAAAACCGTATACGAACATGCCGTGGATACGGATGCCCTTGCGGCGCAGAACCTTGACGGCGTGGGCGATCTCGGCTACCGTCTGCCCTTTTTTCATGGCCTTGAGGCTCTGCGGATTGACCGATTCAAAGCCGATGAATACGATTTGGCAGCCGGCTTTTTTCATCAGTTTGACCAGCTCGAGGTCCTTGGCAACGTCGGCGCGCACCTGGGCCGACCACTGGAATTTGAACCTGGCCGCGATCATGGCCCGCAGCAGCTCCTTGGTTCTTTCAGTGTCGTGGGTGAAGTTGTCATCGTAAAAAAAGATGAAATGGCGGCGGGAGTCATAGCGGTGCAATTCGGTCATGACGTTGGCCGTGGAGCGGAAGCGGTATTTATGGCCGAACATCCCGGTCACCGAACAGAAAGAACATGCGTAGGGGCAGCCCCGGGACGTCTGTACCGGGATGACGATCTTGCCTTTGCTCTTGCGGCCGTATCTCTTGGCTAAGCCCAGGTCGGGGATAGGAATGGCATCGAGATCGTCCAGGTGCGCCTGCTGGGGATTGTGGTGGATGACTCCGTCCTGCCAGTAGGAGAGGTTGGGTACATTTCCCAGGCCGCAACCCTTCTCCCAGGCGGCGGCGAAAACCGGCAGGGCTTTCTCTCCTTCGCCGCGGATGACAAAGTCGGCGTGTGCCAGGGCTTCTTCGGTCAGAAAGGTCACGTGCGGGCCGCCCATCATGACCTTCACTCCCAGGGAGCGCAGCCGGTCGGCGATGGCATAGGCCCGCGGCGCAGTCGAGGTGATGGTGGAGATGCCGACCAGGTCGGCGCTGCGCATGGCCTCGAAATCGATGCGTTCCCACTCCTCGATGACGACCTCCACCTCCCAGCCGCACCCGCGCATCAGGGTGCCCAGGATAAATGTGCCCAGGCGCGGGGTGTAGAACTGCGAGAAAATATGCAAATTGGGAGGGCGCGGTTCAAGCAAAATTATTTTTGGCAAGGGGTTCTCCTTTTTTCGGGGGATTTACCTTTTTTTGGGTCTCAAGCCGCGCGGCCGCGACCTCCTTCCTTTTTCTTTTCAGCAGATCTTCCCAGCGACCGATGCCCGCTTTGAGCAAGGCGATTTTTTTGAAGAGCCGGTCGATCTCCTGGAGCATGGTTTCCAGCCTGGCTTCTTTTTCGACCGCGGGGCTGGAATCGGGGTTCTGCTGGATGGCGAGGTAGTAACGGAAAAGATCCGAGATCATTTTGATGTCAACCAGGGAATAGCCGAAAAGCTGCAGGTCCTTGATCAGGTTGCACAGATATATATATATATCTCCATAATAACGGAATCCGCCCTCGCTGCGCATGTTGGGTTCGATAATGCCCATATCCTCCCAGTGTTTGATGGTGCGCGGGCTGACGCCCGCTTTTTCGGCCAGGGCGCCCACGGTCAGGAATTTCTGTTTCTTCTCGCTCGCATTTTTTCTGTCGCCGACACGGGGCAAGCCGATCTTGCGGATGATCTTCTGGATCTCCTTGATGTCGTAGCCCAGTTCGCGTAGGCGCTTGATGTGTTCGCCGTCGACCACTGCCGACTCGGTGAAAAGGGGAGTATGGTCATCGCTGAAACCAAAAGGACCAATGATCTTGCATTGCAGCCATTCATCGAGCGTTTTTCCTTCGATGCCCAGGCGCCGGCAGAGTTCATGGCGTTCAAAAACCGCATTTTTCATTAATG
>SPCN01000067.1 GCA_004525465.1 Chrysiogenales bacterium
GAAACGCAATCGGCCCCCAGCAAACCCAAACCCATCGAAACCATATGTATCGATCCCGGCCATGGCGGTGAAGACCTGGGCGCCATAGGCAAATCCAAACTGCAGGAAAAAAACGTCACTTTGCAGATCAGCCTCAAACTGAAGAAACTGATCGAATCCAGGACAGGCCTGCGCGTGCTCATGACCCGCAACAAGGACAGCGAGGTCTCACTCAACACCCGGGCCTCCATCGCCAACAATCAACTGGCCCAGATGTTCATCTCCATCCATGCCAATTCCTCTTTCCGCAAATCGGCTTATGGCTCGGAAACCTATTTCGTCAGCCTGAAGGCCACCGACCAGGAATCTTTGGAACTGGCCCAGAAGGAAAATCGCAACCTCGAAGACCCGGGCGAAACGATCAAGAACGATGAATTGAAAATGATCCTCTGGAACATGGCCCAGACCGAATACATCAGGGAATCGAGCAAATTGGCCGAATATATCCAGAATGAATTGAACGAACTCCTGGACACGCGCAACCGCGGCGTCAAGCAAGCCCCCTTTCGGGTGCTGATGCGCACCGCCATGCCCGCCGTCCTGATCGAAACCGCGTTCATTTCCAATAGCAAAGAAGAAAAAAAGCTGAAAAGCGAAGAATTTCTGGACAAGATCGCTTTCGCTATATACAACGGCGTCAGTAAATTCATCTATTATTACAACAATATCCTGAAATGACAAAAAAATCGCGGACGGTTCTGCTGATTTCCCTGGCCGTTTTTTTTGTCATCGTGCTGCTGGCCATGTTGTTTTTTCGCAAAAAGCCGGCCCGTTTCGAACCGGAACTGCTGAACAAAGCGGGCGTCAGCGGCGCCACCCTCACCGAATTTATAAAGGTCAAGCTTTTTTATTTCAGCGAAACATCCATTTACCTGCAGCCGGTTTACCGCGAGATCGAGGTCCCGGAAATCAGGGAGGAACTGTACAACAAATTCATCGCCCTGCTGCTGGCCGGCGATAGCGGCCATATCACCCCGGTGCCCGAGGGAGTGCAGCTGCGCGGCCTGTATTATCTGAAAAACAAGGAATTGCTGGTACTTGATTTCAGCGATCTCTTGAGCAGCTCTTTTCCCGTGGGCACCACGGCCGAATTGGAATTCATCTATTTCATGGTCGACAATCTCTGTTACAATTTCAGGGAGATCAAGAAAGTCAAATTTCTCATCGGCGGCAATGAAAGCAAAACCCTGGCCGGTCATATCGATTTGGAAAGGCCGTTTTATCCCAATTTTAACTGGCTGAAAAATGAATGAAGGGCGGTTGTCAGCTGCTGATGAGGAACAGGTTCACTTATAAAACAAACGGCAATCGCATATGAGGAGGCCGCCATGCTTTCATTGATCGAAAAAGTTTTTTTTATAGCCGCCGTGGCACTCGCAGCCGGCCTGGCTTTTTCAGAATTCCGCAGGAAATACCGCCTGATCAGCATAGGTCTAAAAGTCTCCCGCTGCGACCGTCCCGCAAAGCGACTGTGGGAAATGCTTTACCGGGTTTTTTTGCAGATCCCGGTGTTTGCGAACAGGCCGGTCACCGGCTTTTTTCACGCCGTAATTTTCTGGGGCTTCCTGGTTTTTCTCCTGGTCACCCTCAACCACGTCGCCGAAGGGTTTTTCTCCGGATTCAGCCTGTTCGGTCATGGTGCGCTCAACTCGCTGTTGCTTTTTATGGCCAACCTTTTTGCCGGCCTGATCATTATGGCAGTCATGTATTTTTTCTTTCGCCGCTACGTCTTCCGCGTCTCGAGCCTGGAACGCCCTTCTTATCAATCCCTGACCGTACTCTTCTTCATTTTCACACTGATGATCAGTTTTATCTACTATGAGGCGTTCAAAATACCCTTAAGCGAAGCCCTGGCCCGCAACCCGGCCAATTTCCTGGCCAATCTGGCGTTTTCCACCCTGCCGCTGCGGCTGGCCGCGGTCGCGCAAATCGCCTGGGTGAAATTCTTCTGGTGGCTGCACATCCTGATCGTCATGGCTTTCGGCGTTTTCATCCTGTATTCCAAGCACCTGCACCTGCTGGCCGGGCCGCTCAACCTGTTTTTCAAAAACCTGGAAGTCAAGGCTGAAATTCCCCTGCTCAACCTGGAAGAGCAGGAAAAATTCGGCACGCCGCAAATCACCGACCTGAACCGCAAAGACCTGCTGGACCTGTTTTCCTGCGCTGAGTGCGGGCGCTGCGACGATGTCTGCCCGGCCTTCCAATCCGGCAAAGCCCTGTCGCCGAAAAGCCTGCTGGACAAGTTGAAAAACAACCTGTTGGAATCGGCCCCGCTGCTGCGCTCCGACCCGGCCGCCCTGAAAAAACTTCTCGGCGAAGTGGTCAGCGAAGCAGAGGTCTGGGACTGCACCACCTGCGCGGCCTGCATGGAGGTTTGCCCCATGCTCAACGAGCATATCGCCAAGATCATGGGCCTGCGCCAGTACGGCGTATTGATGGAATCCCGCTTTCCGGAAGAATTCCAGACCCTTTACCGCGGTTTGGAAAACCAGGGCAATCCCTGGGGCATCAACGCCGCTACCCGCAGCGATTGGGCCAAGGATCTGCAGGTGCCGCTGCTGGCAGAAAAAGGCGAAACGGACATCCTGCTCTGGGTGGGCTGCGCCGGCAGTTTCGACCAGCATTCGCAGAAGATCACCCGCTCATTCGTGAAAATTCTGCAGCACGCCGGCAGCGATTTCGCTTTCCTGGGCAACGAGGAAAACTGCTGCGGCGACCCCGCCCGCCGCAGCGGCATGGAATACCTGTTCCAGATCCAGGCGCGGCAGAACATAGAGACCTTGAACCGTTATAAATTCCGTCGCATCGTCACCACCTGCCCGCACGGCTACCATGTCTTGAAGAATGAATACCCCAAAATGGGCGGCCATTACCAGGTCCTGCACCATGTCGAACTTCTGCATGAACTACTGGCCCAGGACAAGATCCAAATCGCGGCATCCGGCACCGCCAAGCTCACCTACCACGATCCCTGTTACCTCGGCCGCTACAACCAGATCTACGACCAGCCGCGCCGATTGCTGAAAACCTTGAACCGGCAGCGGCCGCGGGAAATGGCGGCCCACAAAGAAACCAGCTTTTGTTGCGGGGCCGGCGGCGGCGGCATGTGGAAGGAAGAGAAAAGCGGCAAGCGCATCAGTCATTGCCGGATGGAGCAAGCCGAGAAGACCGGGGCCGACACCATCGTTACCGCCTGCCCCTTCTGTTCCATCATGTTCCATGACGCCATCGCCGAAACCGGGCGCGAAAAAATGAAAACCCTCGATCTGGCCCAGGCCATCGAGGAGCAACTCATATAGTCACGGGCGCCATGCCGAAAAAGATCTCATCCCTGGCCCTGGCCAGCATCTTTCGGCACTGGCCGGATTCGTCACCTTCTTCATTTTCGGCGGCAGCAACCATCTCTGGCTGCTGCCCTTTGCGCTTTTCCTGCTTTCCTTCCTGAAAAGGCCAAAACAAAAAACTTACCTGGATGAGCGGCTCTGCTTTTTCCCCTACGCGGCCGGCCTGCTGATCTGGCCCATGCGCCTGTTTTATTGGGACCGCGGCGATTTCGCCCTGCGCATACAGAACCTGCTGCTGCTGGCTTCGCTTTTCGCCTTTTTTTACTGGATACGGCGGCGGCGCCTGGTCAAAAAATTTTTGCTTTATTTCAACTCACGCTCCTTAAGAAAAAGACTGCTGGTCATTTTTATCTCCAGCGAATTGCTGTTTATCCTGGCCGCGGGCGTGCTGACCCAACGGGGAGTGGCGTTGGTCGGCGATGAACCCCATTACCTGGCCATCAGCCAGTCCCTGGCCCGTGACGGCGATCTCAACGTCTTCAACCAGTATTTTCGCGACGGGTTCAAGGAATTCCTGCATGTGAAAAAACTTGCCGCGCACGGCACTTGGGGTAAGGGTTATAAAAAAATCTATTCCTACCACCTGCCCGGCATCTCCCTGACCCTGGCCCCCTTCTTTTTTGTCAAACTGTCGCCGCCCCTGTTTTATTTCCTGCTGCGTTCCTACCTGGGGCTGTTTGCCGCCTTGCTGGCCGTGCTGGTCTATCTTTTTTGCCTCAGGCTCTGGCGCTCGCGCAGCCTGGCCTTTTTCGCCACCGTTGTTTTCAGTTTAACCGTCCCGGCCTTTTTCTATTCCTTTCATATATTCCCGGAAATCCAGGCCATGCTGCTGATTTTAAGCGCCCTTTACCTGCTGCTTTTCAAGGCAAATGCCCAAAACAACCGCTGCCTCTGGGCCGGTTTGCTTTTGGGCAGCACCATTTTCTGGGGCGTCAAGTACGCCCTTTTCATTTACCCGATCAGCCTGGGTTTCCTCGCTTATTGGCTCTGGAAAAAAAAATACCGGCAGGCGCTGCTGCTGATCGTCTTTCCACTGCTTTTTCAAGTCCTGTTTTTTTATTACCTGTACAGCGCCTACGGCAACTTTTCACCCAACTCCGTCTACTACGGCATGCTCAGCCCCGAGCAGTCCGGGGCGTTCTACGAAACCATTCTGAAAAAGATCACCCTGAATATGCGCTGGGAAACCCTGCTCGACTATTTCTTTGACCAGCGCGACGGCCTGCTGCTCTATAATCCCTTTTACTTTTTCGCTTTTCCCGGCCTGCTGCTGGCCCTGAAGAATTTCAAGCGCTACCGTTTGCATCTGCTGGTCGCGTTGCCGGCGGTCCTTTTCGTCCTCAACCACGCTTTTTCAACCATCCGCCCCGGCTACTGTCCCCAAGGCCGCTACCTGACCCCGGTTGTCTGGGCGCTGCTGCTTTTTGCAGTAGTATACTATCGGGAAAGCCGCAACCGCTTTTTTAAAAAAGTATTTCTCAGTCTGCCCCTTTATTCCCTTTTCGTCAGCATCTATCAGACCATGCAGCCATTCACGCTGTATCAGCCCACCACCCACGATACGCTGCTCCGCACGGGACTGATGTTTCAGAATTGGAGCAACAGCCGCATCGACCTGCCGGTCCTGCTTCCCTCTTTCGTCAAGACCGTAAACCGCGGCTACCTGCCCAACATCGTGATTGCCATAATTTTTTTGCTGCTTGTTTTTTTCGCCCTGACCGGCAGGCGCTCCAAAAACCGGAACTGGCACAGCAGCCTGGCTCCTGCCCTTGTTTTTTTTGGCATCTTTTCGCTGTCCAGCCTTTTCCCCCGCCCTGACCTGGCAAATCCCCGGCGCTTGTCCGGACCCCGTGCTCTCCCCTGCCTGGTTTATTTCAACCCGGCAGCGGCAGCCGGCAGCGAAAAAGCGACCTGGACCTTCACCGGCCGGCATGGCCGCATGCGCATCGAAACCCTGGTCCCGCTCAAGTCCATTGCCATTGGCATAGAGAACCGCTCCGGCCGGGAGCCGCTGGAAATGACCATCTCCCTGTTCGATGCCGCTGCGGCTGACTTCAGCCTGCAGCCGGGAGCCGCCGAGCAGGTCCGCCTGGACCGACCCCGTTACAAAAAGATCAAATCTCGATATGGCTACCAGTTCGACCTGCAAGCCCGAAACGTTACGACAGGAACCGCCCCGGCCTGGATGCTGGGACTCAAAATGCGCTGAGTTCCTGTTCCGCTTATCCGGCCGTGAAATAAATGTTATAATGCCCTGACAGCAACGAGGTTGATCAATGCTTTTTAGCACTCCGGCTTTCCTTTTTTATTTCCTGCCTCCGGTTCTGCTGATCGGCCTGTTTCTAAAAAAAGAAGCCCAGAATGTATTCCTGCTCCTGGCCAGCCTGATATTCTACGCTTGGGGCGAGGGTTGGATCGTGCTGCTGCTTCTGGCCTCGGCCCTGTTCAACCATTGTTTCGGGCTGGCGATCGAAAAACGCAATTCCAGCGGAAAAAGAAAAGCCTGGCTGATCGCAGGCCTGGGGTTCAACCTGTCCCTGCTGATCATCTTCAAATATGCCGGCTTCATCCTGGCCAATCTAGTGCCAATGTTGCGGTCCACCGGTATTGTCATCAGTAATAATTTCACCTGGCACCAGCCTATGGGCATTTCATTTTTCACTTTCATGGCCATGGCCTACCTGGTCGAGGTATACAACCGCTCCTGCCCGGCCGAAAACAAATTCCTGCGCACCGCTCTTTTCATCACTTTTTTCCCGACCGTGCTGGCCGGACCGATCAACCGTTATTCCAGCCTCAGACAGCAATTGGCGGAACGGGAAACCACTGCGGAAATGCTTTCCCAGGGCAGCCGCCGTTTCATCATCGGCCTGGGCAAAAAAGTCCTGCTGGCCGACACCCTGGCCAGGGTCGCCGACCATATTTTCGCCATCCCCGCTTCCGGCCTTACTGCCCCGGTCGCTTGGCTGGGAGCCGTCTGCTACACCCTGCAGATTTTTTTTGATTTTTCCGGATACTCAGACATGGCCATCGGCTTGGGGCGGATGTTCGGCTTCACTTTCATGGAAAATTTCAAATATCCCTATATTTCCAGGTCCATCACTGAATTTTGGACCCGCTGGCACATCTCTCTCTCCACCTGGCTGCGCGATTTTCTTTTTCTGCCCATGGCCTATTCCGTTTCGCGCCGCATCAAATCCGATCGCTGGCTGGGCATTAAGGCTGAATCCTGGAGTTATTACCCGTCCATGTTTATCACCATGCTCCTCTGCGGCCTCTGGCATGGCGCCGCTTGGACGTTCATCGCCTGGGGGGTCTACCACGGATCCTTCATCATGCTGGAACGATCCGTACTGAAAAAGTTCATCCGCCGCCTGTGGGCGCCGCTACAGATATCCTATGCCCTGTTGACCGTCATCTTCGGCTGGGTATTGTTCCGGGCTTCCGACTTCTCCCATGCCGTGGTTTTCTGGAAATCCATGCTCGGTTTCGGACAGGGCGACGGCCGGGAATTCCACCTCGCCCTGTTCGCAGATGCCAGGCTGAATGCCGCGCTGCTCATCTCGGTGCTGGCCGCGGCGCCTCTGTTCCCCGCCCTGCAGGCCGGGTATGCCAAGCTGCGCTCCTCCAGCAGCGCCGTCGGCCGCTGCTGGCTGCCAATGGTCTGCCGGGCACTGTACCTGCTGTTCTTCGCGGCTGTGTTGCTGGTCAGCGCCGTGGTTTTGGCCTCAGGGACCATCAGGCCGTTTATTTATTTCAGGTTTTAGCGCCCAGGCACCCGATCGGTGCCCGCGCCTCAATCGACGGTGATGGATTTGGAGACGTTTTTCGGCACATCGGGATGTACACCGTGATTTTCAATGTGGGCGCGATTGAGGTACTTCATCTTGGCCACCGACATTTTCAAGGCCAGCAGCTGCAGTACCACGGCTGCCTGGAAAATGAAAATATTGCTGTCACCGCTGCGCGGGATCTTTATATATTTGAAAAAATAGCCATCCATTGCAGCCGGTCTGCCCTCCAGAGCCTTCTTCAGCTCTTCATTTTCCTCGGCGATCAGCACCACATCGGCGCCACGGATCTTGTGGGTATGGATCTGCGAAATGGTGATGCGGATATCGCGCTCTTGGGGCGGGCATACGAAGATCAGGGGATAGTTGGAAAAATATTTTTCGGCGTTGACCTGTTCCCGGAATTGACGGTAAAGATCCTGGCAGTTTATTTTTCCGGAGCCCAAAAGCGGATCGTTTTTGATCTCGGTACTGAAATCACTGAATTTAAAATCATGGATCCAATTGAAAAAACGGTCGGCGACTTTCTGCCGGTCGCCCTCCGGGACAGCCTGGTTGTGAAACAACGTACGGCTGAAATCGGCCATGTCGGAGAGGACGTTTTCCAGGTCCATGAACGAATACAGGGTACTTTTACCCAGGATGGTATTGGGTCCATGCTTGAATTCAGCCGCATCGTAGCCTTCGGCATGGTTCAGCACCACCTCCCTGATCTTCAGCGCCCCTTCACGGGCCAGCCCGATCAACGAGGTTCCCAGAATATGGATCGAGGGTTTGAGAAAGAATTTGAGCATAACCTCTGTGATGTCCTCTTCACAAGTCTTCAGCGTGTAGCCGATAAGATGCGTGACCTTTTCAAGATTCGCCTGCGGCTGCGACGCGTCCTTTTTCATGCTGGCGGCGAGCAGGTAAAAAAGGGCCAGCTGGGCGCTAAAAGATTTTGTGGCGGCCACGGCGATTTCCGGTCCGCACAAAAGCGGCAGAAAAAATTCGGCTTTTTCCTGGGGGATGGTGGAATTTTCATTGTTGACCACAGCGATAATGCGAATCAGTTTTCCGAATTTTTCCCACACCTGGTTCAGGATATCAACCAGGTCCTTGGTTTCCCCCGACTGGGTAATGGCAACCAACACGTCGCCTGCACGCAGGCTGTTGACGTAAACGGAGCGGAACAGATCCGGATTGCAGGGGACGATGCCCAGGGAGGTCAGATTGTTGAAGAAAAAACCCGCCGTCAGCGCGGCATGGTAGGATGTGCCGGAGCCGATAAAGAACACTCTGCCGCCGGCGGCGAAGCTCTGCTGGAACATGGCCACGGTTTCATCCTTGAAACGGATGACTTTGCGCTTTTTTTTCCAGATAATGATCAGGTCCAGGGTGAAAAGAGCCTGGTAATATTCCTCGCCGAATTCGCGCAGTTCGCGCAGTAGCTGGGCTTCGTCGGAAGAAAAAAATGCCGGCGCATCGTTGGGCCGATCCGGGGATTGGAGATCATTGATTTCCCTGGCTATGCCTTCAAAGCTCGGGCTGCCGACGATATTTAAAAAAGCATCCTTCAGCTTGTCCCGTTCGAATATGGTGTAGAGCTTGAGTAGTTCGAAAACGATCTCCTTGCAATCACGGTCGTGGCGTTCAAAGACCGAAAAATACGGTTTTTCCCAGTTCAAGGTAAAATAGTATTTCAGCATCATGTCCAGATTCACCATCGTGGAAGCGATTTCCTGCTCCATAAAAAAATGATACTTGGGCTGCAGGGTGATATCGGCGATGTTCAATTTCGAGCGCTTAAGCCCGGGCAGGCAACGCTGGCCGTCGGCAAGCGAAAAAACGAAATAGCTGTCGGCAGTGAAATAAATACCCTGCCCCTCGACCAGGGGGATGAGGAAACGAGTCTTGGCCAGGACCGAGGTCAAGTCGGAAGATACGACGATGAAATCGCCGTCTTCGTCGCTGCCTTTGCCGGCGTACAGCGACGAACCGGCCTTGACGGCGAAGATGCCGTCGAATTCCGCTGAGGCGAAGCAGGCGGCATAGGACCCCACCGCCTTCTGGTTGGCGCGGAGAATGGCTTGCAGCAGGTCAGTGACCAGGGTTTGCCGATCCGGATTTTTACGCAGGGCCAGCTGCTCTTGGTAATAATGTTCAACCAGATGCACCAGCATCTCCCCGTCATTATCCGAAATGATACGGTGACGGGCTTCGCTGAGAAACTCCTTCAGGCTGTCGGTGTTGGAAATATTGCCGTTATGGGCTCCCAGCAAGCGCGTTCGACAATTCACCTCGTGGGGCTGGGCATTTTCATCGGTCACCGAACCATAGGTGGCCCAGCGCACCTGGCCGATAAACTTGTAGCCGCTCAGTTTTTCCAGATCAAGTTCATGGATGACCTTGCTGGGCGACCCCACTTTTTTTTTTAAAGTGACGGTTCCGTTATTTTTGAAAAAAGCACCGCCGGTGGAATCATAGCCCCGATACTCGAGCTTCTTCAGCAGGAATGAACCGACCCGGCCCAACCGGGGATTGTTTTTGGCATAGACGATTCCGACGACACCGCACATTCTCACTCCTTAAAAAAAGCGAACCACCATTTTGTAAATTTGCTTTCACCACTTCTTGCGCTTCCAAAAGAAAAGGAAGCTGATGGCGGAAACCACGGCCAGCGACAAGACAAGCACAAAGGCCAGGGGATGATGCTGCAGCGGGAAACGAACGTTCATGGAAAAGATGCTGACCACCAGCGTCGGCATCATGATGGTGATGGTGATGATGTTCAGTGTCTTCATCAGCACGTTCAGATTGTTGCC
>SPCN01000380.1 GCA_004525465.1 Chrysiogenales bacterium
GCCAGACAATGTTCTTTCCCTTCATGGCGGTTTGCGGGAATTCTCCGGCCACTTGCAAAGGCAGGCCGGTTTTTTGTATCGCGGCCAGCAAGGTTTTCAAGCCCTTTTCAGGACTGGATCGCCCAACGAAGGCGACATAGTTTCCGCAGGCAGGGTTGCCGGCCCCCTCGCGAATGGGGATTGGATTGGCGATCGTCACCACTTTTCGCGCCGGTATGCCGGCAGCCAGCAGCCAATCCCTGGCAAACTGCGTCGGCGTGATGAAGCGATCCACCAATTCCGACAGGATCCCCGCTTTCCTGGCCGCAGCATGTTGCAGGCTGAATGCCGCACTTTCCAGTAAATCGCCACGGCAGTTACGTATTGTGCACCACAGGGAATTTCCGCGGATGCATTTCTTGCAGATCTTTCCATTTTGGAAATGGTATCCGATGGGGCAGGTCAGAAAAAAACTGTGGCAATGGAAACACACGGGAACCCGCTGCCGCCGGCACACCGACAGCACCGAAGTGGAAAAAAAAGGGAATAGATTGTGCACATGGACGACTGCGGGGGATTCCCTGGACAACAATTCTTCCATTTCGCGGGCAGATCGGGCTGAATAAATGCTTTCCTTGAAAGCCCAGATTTTTCCCGCAAGCGTCGCTTTCATTCGCCGGCTGTCCTTGGTCAAGCGGAGAACTTCGTGGCCCTGATCCCGAAGAATTTCACAGGTGCGGGTAAAAACGACCTCGTCACCCCCGCCCTTCATTTTAAAATTATGCAATTGCAGTATTTTCATTGAACAGGATCAATCTATCCAATATCCTGAAAGATTTCAATAGCGGGATTGATCGGGCAGCTTTTTTTAAGGGCAATTGAAATAAAGCAGCTTCTTCCCTATAATTAACGGCAAATTAAAATGTTGATACATGAATGCATTTTTACATTGGCCATGAGATTTAACCGGGCAACCCTGATCCTGCTGTCTGGAACAGGTACCAAGTCCGTGTTCAGCGGATGAAATCTCAATTCCTGCGCCATTCCCTGAAGGTCTATGCGACGCAATTGGCTCAGACAGTTTTAGTGGTTTTCATCGCCATTGGCACTGCCCGGCTGCTCGGGCCGACGAACAAAGGAGTATTTTCCATCCTGGTTCTTATACCCATGATGGTCGTTTCCCTTGGTCGCTGCGGCCTGGGCAACGCGGTCATCTATTTCTGCGGCCGCAAGCCGGCAACGGCGGTCGTTTTCAACGGCTTCCTGCTGATCGGAATGATCGGCATGGTTTCCGCCCTGCTTTTGTTGCCGGCTGTTTTTGCGTTCAAGCACAGCCTTCTGCGTGACATCCCTGGGGCGGGATTGATCTGGACGATAGCGATGGTCCCGGTTTTTTACTTTTACGATTTTTTTGCCTCGAGTTTCGTGGCAGTCATGCAGATTCAACGCCGGAACCTGTTGGTTTTACTGTACCCGACTTGTCAGCTTATCCTGCTGGTCATGACCGTAGCGGTGCTGCGCAAAGGATTGGCCGGGGCACTGTTTTCCTTATCGGTGGCGCTGATGCTTGGAGTGGGCTGGAGCATCTCCATGCTGAAGGGGGGGGCCGAGATCAACCTGTTGAAGGTTGATAGGGCGCTGATGAAGCAGATGGTGCGTTTCGGCTTGAAATCGCACCTGGGCGGCGTGATGGAAATGTTGAATTACCGGGCCGATTTTTTCCTGGTGAATCTTTTCCTGGGCCCGGCCGCCGTTGGTTTTTACTCGGTTGCCGTCAACCTGGCCGAGATCGTCTGGCGCTTTCCCGAAGCCGTCGTGTTGGTGCTGATGCCCAAAGTGACGCGCATGAATGCCGAGCAGGCCAGAGCTTTCACCCCGCGCATCTGCCGCTTGATCCTGCTTCCCGTCCTGATGATATGTCTGGCACTGCTGTTCCTGGGCCGATTCATTATCCTGCTCTTTTTCAGCAGATCGTTTTTGCCGGCGGTCTATCCGCTTTTTTTCCTATTGCCGGGATTGATCGCTTTTGCCATATGGAAAATTCTGGCCGGCGACCTGGTCGCCCAGGGGCACGTATTCATATACAGCTTTACTTCAGCGGCGGCTTTCGCAGCCATGATCGTGTTTGACTTGTGGCTGATCCCGGCCTGGGGGATTGCCGGAGCTGCCGTGGCTTCGAGCATCGCTTATCTGTTTGCTACCGCGCTGATCATCGTCATGTACCGCAAGCTGACGGGCATTCGCTTGGGTGATCTGCTGGTTCCGAAAAAAGATGATTTCCGTTTGCTGCGTGAAATACTCGGACATGGCTCCGGTCAGGGCCAGGAAGGATAGGGAAGAAAAAATGAGATTTCACTTTGGCGATGGCATTGCCGACACCTTGACAATCCAAGCTGAAATGATTGAAAATCAATTGAGAGAAATGGCGCTTGTTATAATCCCCTTCGTCTTTTTGATGATTGCGAGTAAAAAATGAACCGCAGGATCACCACTTTTTATTATTGGCTGACCCGGAAGAACTTTGTGGGTATTGTGGATTTAATCAAATTTCTCTGCAGCCCCAGAAGCAGGAATATCGC
>SPCN01000320.1 GCA_004525465.1 Chrysiogenales bacterium
CGCTGAAATCTAACTTCCGGCAAAAATAAGACAAGTAATTGGAGAAAGAACGCCTTTGTTTATTATGGAAATCAATTCAAAATTCTTACAAAACTCTCAATCGATGCGGATATTGGTCAACTCGCTGGTGATCCTGAAAGCGTATTGAGGATACTCGTACAGGGGCAGCCGGGGTTCGGTTTCACCGATCGAATATCCCCAGATGCTTTCGTATTCAACCATCTCCTCGCCGATGTCCTCGAGCTGGCGCAGGTATTCGCTTATGGACTTCGACTCGATGACGATCACCTTGCCCATTTTGTGGATGATGGGGCTGTGGGCGCGGGTCTGGTCATGATCGAACTGAATGATTCTCCTGCCGTAACGGGTGATGCCGATCACCCGGAAGGTCAGGCTCTTGCCCACTCCCGGAAGGTTGAGCACATTACGGTCGGTGGCCAGAAAGGGCAAGCCGTTCTCCTGCATGCTGCGGACCAGGATTTCATCCATGCTCTCGGGATCGTAAACATTTTCCCTGATTTTCTCGGCAATTTTCTCATCCAAGCGGCCAAAAACTTTTTCCTCGATCTGTTCCTGAACGGCCCTGGCATTGGTGGCAAAGTTGAAGTAATTCTCCATATAGCCCTTCACCGAAAAGGTGTAGTACGGCAAGACACCGATCTCACCCAGCACCTGGCGCAGCTTGGAGGTATGCCCGCGGCGGGAGGACGCGGTAGTAAAAACATGCTGGTTGATGATAAACCACCCGGCACGCAAAAACTGCTTGATGGCATCCCGCGCTTCGGGAGTGATTTCCATGGGTGATTCGAAGTGGGTTTGAATGATAAACTGGCTTATCCCAATTTCAATGGCTTTCTTCCTGAAATCGGCCAGAATGGAAACCATTTCAGGAGTAATTCTCTGTGGCAGGTACGCCGGCAAACGGGTGCCCAAGCGAACCCTTACCAATTCGGCCAACTTCTGCCCGTCGGGCAGTTCTTCATTCTTCTTTTTCTTTCTTATGGCCATAGCCAGGATGGCATCGAGGATTTTCTGCAGTGAAACATTGGAACTCATCAAGGCGTCGCCGCCGGTAATGAGGATGTCCCGCAGTTGAGAATCGTTTTCCCAATATTCCATGATGCGCAAAAGCTGCTCATTCCATTTGTCATCGGGTTTCAGCTTGTCGAGGTTGAAGTTCAGGTTGCCTCTCTGGAAATCGTACATGCGCTGGCATGATGCGCAAAGGCCGCCGCAGGCGCGCCCCATGGTGGCGGGGATCAGGATGGCCACTTCGGGGTAGCGCCGGTGCACGTTATGATGGGTGGGCAGGATCCAGCCCGCGGCATTGGGTTTCCCGGGTTCGACCTTGTCCTCCTTTTCCCAGGCGACAATATGGCCGAACTCGTCCACCAGCTGCTTGCTGTAGACCACGTAGTAGCGGATGGCCAAATCGGCGCCGATGGCGAAGTAGGGAACCCGCACATGGAGCAGCGACAAATAGTAAGGGTTTAAAAAAAAGGGAATGCCCGCGCCCTCCGCTTCATAGAGGATTTTCATGGTATCGGGGTCCAGCGAGTTGCCCAGCAATTCGTTGAGCAAAAGCGGCGAACGAACGGCGAAGCTGAGGTGAAAGCGGTAATCGTCCCACCACTCAAGCATTTTCAGGTACTTCTGTTCCGGAGACATTCGCGGTTCGAAAGCATAGCGCTCACTTTTGATCTCCCCTGAATCCAACTTATTGATAAGAATATTGATGATCCTTTCGCGGTTTTCTTCCCTGAGCTTAACAATGCGCGGGTCCAAGCCGCCGGGGAAGCGCTCCATCCACTCCAGCAGGCTGTCCCTGGCTGGCATAATCCTTTCATATTTCCCGGAAAATTGGCGAAAGAGGTACAGCATATCCTCGAAAAAGTAGGGTTTTGCCCCACCGGTTCCGAAATTTACCGCCAGCCATATCAACTTGATGGGATTGCTGATGGCGATCTCGCCGCGGAGATTCAGGTCTTCGTATTCACGCCCGGCATTGTCGATGTAATCGAGGATGCGAATGGCGGCATAATCCTGCCAGGTCAATCCCTCAAATGATTCCCGGCCCCGCTCAATTCCCTTGTAGAAACCATAGGCCACGGGCCTTTCTTTCAAGTAGCCTAAAATCCAATTTCTTACTCCGACCAGGGCCTCCGTTTCGTTGCGCGCATTGCGCATGACCTCCTCAAGCTTCGGGTTTTCTTTCAGGAGTTTTTTCAAAAGTTTATGCGATTTTACGGTAATGGCGATCCTGTCAAGTTTTTCGTTTTCAGTCATTGCGCCGCATCCTTCGCTTTCGCGGAATTGCCACATCGGGCACCACGAAAAAATCGATTTGAGTCATGCTTGTATTTTGCAGGTCATGATCTAAAATGTCAATATTCCGCATAACCAAATCAAAAATCAGCGTCGCGCAGCTGGGAAAAATTCAATTGCTTAACTTCAGTCCCGGAAGATCCTCTTGAGCTTTTCCGTCAGAGATACTTGCACAAAATCTCGATCAGGGCTTTTCTGGTGAAGGGCTTGGCGATGCTGTCGGTGAAACCGTACTCCTGAGGCCGTGAAATAATGGCGTCATCCGCGTAGCCGCTGGAAACGAAAACCGGTATTTGCAGGTCTTTTTTTCTGATCTCAACGATCGTCTCCTTGCCGCCCTTGCCGCCCGGAATGGTCAGGTCGAGGATCATGGCTGCAAATGGCGTCCCGGCCTGCCGGCTTTCATCGAAAAGCCGCAGGGCTTCCGTGCCGTCGGCCGCCAATACAACATCGTAGCCATGATACTGCAGCATGGCGCCGATCGTATCCCGCACCACCGCTTCGTCATCCATGACCAAAATGCGGCCTGCTCTCTCCGTAGGAGCGGCGACCCGGTCCCCGGCTGCCTCTGAAGTCGTCTCGGAAGCCGGCAGGAATATGTGGAAGGTGCTGCCCTCTCCGGATTCCGATTCGACCTCGATGCAGCCGCCGTGCTGATCGACAATGGAGTAGCTGGTCGCCAGGCCCAGGCCGCTGCCTTTTTGCTTGGTCGTAAAAAACGGATCGAATATC
>SPCN01000346.1 GCA_004525465.1 Chrysiogenales bacterium
CAGGTAATCAAAATCGGCAGTATAGCACCGGATCGTTCGCCATGGAACGATGCCTTAAAGGAAATCGGCCGTGAATGGGAAAAGATATCCAAAGGCCAGGTGAAATTGAAAATTTATCCGGGCGGCATTGCCGGCAGTGAAGAGGATACAATCCGCAAAATGAAAGTTGGCACCCTTGGCGGTGCCGTTTTGACCAATATCGGGCTGACCAAAATTTATCCCGATGCTTTTGTCCTTACTACCCCGTTCATGTTCCATTCCGAAAAGGAAATGGCCTATGTCATGGAACGCCTGAATCCGATCTTTGAAAAGCAAATCAAGGAAAGAGGATTTAAGGTCATTATCTGGACCATGAGCGGCTGGCTCAATTTTTTCTCAAAAAATCCCGTTCTATACCCGGAAGATCTGAAAAAGCAAAAATTATCAATCTCTACTGGTGAACCGGCATTGGAACAGGCCTGGAAAAAATCGGGCTACCACATTGTCCCCAGTGACCTGAAAGACCTGATGATGGCTTTGCAAAGCGGCATGGTCGACGCTTTCTATCTCCCCCCACTATTGGCTGGATCCGGGCAGTATTTTCCCCTTGCCCCCCATATGTGCGCGTTGAAAATAGCTCCCCTGGTGGGCGGCATGGTGATCATGGACAAAATATGGGAAAGAATCCCTGAAAACCACAAACAACCCATGATGGAAGCGGTAAAAAGGATTTCAGCCAGGTTGGCCGGAGAAACCGCGGATCTGGAAAGAAAAGCCCTGGATTCCATGAAAAAAAACGGCCTTATCATCCATGAAGCGCCGGCAGACAGCCTGTTAAAGTGGAAAGAAGCCGCCAACAAGGGTATGGACGAAATGATAGGGAAAATTTTCAGCAAAGAGATCTATGAAAAAATGCAGCAATTACTGCAAGAATACCGACTGAAAAATGCCGGTTAAACCATTCCTGAAATTCGGAAAAGGCTTGGAGGATCTCCTGGCTTTTTTATCTGTTTTTCTGCTGGCTCTTTTCCCTTTCCTGGAAGTGATCGCCCGCAAATTCTTTCACACCGGCATCAGAAATTCCACCGAATATACCCACCATCTGGTTCTGATTCTGGCCTTTATCGGCGCTGCCATAACCACCAGAGAGAACAGACATCTTTCCCTTACCCTCAATTTTAAATTTAGACCGCGAATTTTATCCAGGATACATGTGGCCAACGCCCTTCTCAACACCGTTTTTTGCACGGCTTTCGCCTGGTGCTCCATGTCATTTTTGTTGAATGCCTTCGATGCCAACGAAAAGATCGCCATTTTCCCCTTGCGCTGGATCGTCATGGTCATGCCTTTGGGCTATGCGCTGATGGCCTTTCGTTTCTCCCGGCAAGCCCCTGGCGGAGCATGGGGCAAAGGGATCGCTTCATCGGGATTCGCCATCGGCACCTTGCTGGCATGGGGCGCACTGGCAAACATTGCCCAAGTCCTGGCCCCGACCTGGGCTAACTTTTTCAATGCCCTTATTCCATTCTATAACCAGATTGGGATTCAACTGGCCTCGCCAATCATCGTACTTTTAATTTTAGCGGCCCTGGCCGGAGTTCCGATATTTGTCGTTTTGGGCGGCATTGGTTACATGCTTTTCGCCCACAGCGGCCAACCCCTGGAAGTCATTGCCAACGAAGCCTACTCACTTTTAATCAGCCATTCCATACCCGCCATTCCCCTTTTCACATTTACCGGCTTTATCCTCTCCGAGAGCAAGGCCGGAGAAAGGTTGGTCCGGCTTTTCAAAGCTGTTTTTTCCTGGTTCCCCGGTGGTCTGGCCATAATGGCCATCCTGGTATGCACGTTTTTTACCACTTTTACCGGCGCCTCTGGAGTCACCATATTGGCCGTGGGCGGATTGCTGTCTTATGTGCTGATCGGCGGCCAATACAAGAAAAATTTCAGCAGCGGCCTGCTTACAGCAACCGGAAGCATCGGCCTGCTCTTTCCACCGAGCCTGCCGGTCATCATTTACGGGGTTACCGCCCAAACCAGCATAAAGGATATGTTCGTGGGCGGAATCGTACCCGGAATCATCATGGTAATGGCTATGGTTTTGGTTGCGATTTTTTACGCTTCAAAAAATAAAATTCGCCGGGAACACTTTGTCTTCAAAGAAGCTTATGCGGCCGTTAAGAATGCATTTTGGGAAATTCTTTTGCCCGTTATCATCATTTGGGGCTATTTTGGCGGGATTACCACCTTGGTGGAAAGCGGCGCGGTCGCAGTCCTGTATGCAATTGTCGTTGAGGTTTTTATACATAAGGACATAAAATTTAGAGATTTGCCTCGAGTATTGCTCAAATGCATGCCCATCATTGGCGGCGTTCTGGCCATTCTGGCCCTGGCTAAAGGACTTTCCTATTATATCGTGGATGCGGAGATACCCATGCAACTGACTGCATGGGTGCAGAGCAATATCCATTCCAAATACGTTTTTCTTTTGCTTTTAAATATATCCTTGCTGATCACGGGCTGTTTCATGGACATTTTTTCAGCGATCCTGGTCGTGGTGCCCTTGATCATTCCGTTGGGAAATCTATTCGGCATTCATCCGGTGCATTTGGGGATTATTTTTCTGGCCAACATGGAATTGGGCTATCTGACACCACCGGTTGGCCTCAACCTTTTTCTGGCTTCCTATACATTCAATGAGCCGCTCAGAAAATTGTATAAAGACGTTTTCCCCTTTCTATTGATTCAAATCGTGGCGGTTTTATTGATCACCTACGTTCCCCTGCTTTCCACGGGACTGCTGGCATTTTTCAAATAAAGTTTTTTTAAAGCAATCCGTTCAAGATGGTTTATTCAAACTCAGGTGAATTGCCAATCAGGA
>SPCN01000198.1 GCA_004525465.1 Chrysiogenales bacterium
AGCGCCAGAGTGGGGGTAATCATGTCGTGGTCGGTGATGACCAGGAAATGGTAGCCGTGGTCCTGGTACCAGCGCGCCACCCGTCGCGGGTATTCGTCGCCGTCGGAATTGTTGGTATGGGTGTGGGTGTTGCCCTTGACCCAGCGGCTCTGTGGCACGCTCCATGCCCAAGCGGCCGTTATAAGCATAAGAACCATGATCAATATTTTTTTCATCTGCTTCTCCGTGGTCCAATGGTTGAAGATCGGTTATTTTATATAAAAAATCGTAATAAGTCAAAAATCAGGAAAATCGCAAAACAGTTGCAAATAATATTTTTCATTTGCTAGAATAGCAAGCATAGGGGAGAAACATGGCGGGAACAATCATTTTAAGCAAAGTTTTCAGTGGCGGACAGACGTTCACGGTGGCGGTGAATGACATCTTGTATGAACCGGTGCAGTGCATCGTCAACGCCGCCAACGGCATGCTGGCGCACGGCGGGGGAGTGGCGGCGGTCATCGCCGAAGCCGCCGGCAGCGTTCTGCTGGCCGATTGCCGGGAGATCATTTCCAAGCGCGGCCGTATCCCTTCCGGGCATGCCGTGGTCAGCAAGGCCGGCGACCTGCCCTTCAGGGGCGTGATCCATGCCGTGGGGCCGAAAATGGGCGAAGGCGAAGAGGAAAAGAAAATCGTCCAGGCTCTGCGCGAAGCCTTCGACCTCGCCGAGGAGCGGCGCTGGAAGTCACTCTCATTCCCGGCTATCAGCTCGGGAATATTCCTTGTGCCGTTAACGCTATGCGCGAAAAGTTACTTGCGCGCAGTCAAAGAATTTTATGAACAGAAACCGGGAACTCAGCTCCGCGAGATCCGTCTCTGCCTATTCATGGGGCCATTGCTGGACGAGGTAAAAAAAGAGTGGCAAAAAGTTTTCGCGGATTGACATGCCCTCTTATTCCCTTTATACTGAGGCTGGTGCAATCATTTCAACAAAGGTGACACGAGCCAATTGAAAATTTTACTTGAACATATATGCGGATTGGCCAAGAAACGTTTCCAGAAAAACTTTTTCACTCCAGGATTTCTGCGCTGTCTATGCCTGCCGAAATTGTGCCTGGCGGGCGGATAGGAGGGTTGCATGGCTTTCACCATTCCTGAAGCGTTTGAACCGGCCCCCACGGCTACCATTATACATGCCTACAACAGCGAAGGTGTTTCGCTGCTCACGCTCAACGACGAAGAGATCTGGTCGGTGATCAAGGCCTCAGGGGCCAACCTGATCGGCAAGCCCAACATGCAGCCGCGCGTCCAGGTCATGGATCGCTACATCAAGGAACGGGACATCCAGATCAGCCAGGTCGAGCAGTCTCTGGCCATCGAGGAATCCCACGCCAGTTATTTTTGGGAGAAACAGGTCTCGGGAAAAAAATCTTTTGAAATGGCCTGCATGGAGGTCAACACCTGCGGCGATTCGCTAAGCCCAAAAGTGCTAAGCACTTTTCTGGACGCCTGTGATTACCCGGAACTGGTTTCTTTCATCTATTTCGCTCCAACTCCTTTGCTCAAGGATTTAAAAATTTCCGACCGCGAATCGCTGCGCAAGCAATGCTTCACGGTCCCCGTTGACTGTTATTCGCGCTATATCATCGACATCCAGGCTCCCATCGAAATTCCCGAGGGCAAGATGTTCATCGCCAATCTCTACCGCAAGGACCTGGCCAACATGGTGGAGCAGCTGCGCGAAGATGTGATCAGGAGATATTCCCAGCATTCGCTGAAACTGTCGCGCAGCGACCGCAAGCTGAAACTGATGGTCAATTCCCAACAGGAAGAATACCTGGCTTGCGCCTTCTACGACTGTGATCAGAAATTCGTCAATTCCCTGTGCAATCCCCAAGTACGCGAGGATGAAGCCCTCTACCTTCTGGAAGACTGTTTTGACGATGTGCTGCTCTCTACCGACACGCCTTTTGTTTTTGAGCACGATTTTGACCCACCCGGTTACACCAGTGTTTTTCTGACCGGAGGCACCGGCTATATCGCCTTGCATGTCACCCCGAATCCCATCGGCCAGACAAAGAATTTTGTTGAATTCTGCTCATACATCCATCCCAGCATGTGGGTTTTCGAAAGGGAATCATTGGTGCATGTCATGTGGCCGATCTTGAAATTGTTCCAGCCCGAACGGGCCGAGATCCATTACCGGGTCTCTTCGCGCAACATCACCCGCAGCCGCAACCTCCATCAGAAGTTCATTCGCAAGCGCCTTATAGGTTTGGGATATTCTTACGATGAATTCATTTCCTTCTACGACGAATATTTTGGCAGGACCTTTTTCCACCTTAACATCGAAAAAAAATAAGTTTTTTGGGAGCGCGGCAACTGAAAAAAATCAAGGAATACGCCGCAACTGCGAATCAGGAATTTCCTGATTGTATTTCCCCATAAATTGAATTATTTTGTTCACAGGAGAAAAGGGGGCGTCGAAAAACGTGTCCCCTAAAAATTAATATGCGTATCCGGTTTACTCTGCAGGCAATACCCGTGTCAATGGCGGCTCTGGGATTGTGGGCTCTCATCGGCGGCTGGTATATCGCTATCGCTCCGGCCAATACCGCCGGGGCCGATAACATCGGCATTGTCCTGTCCACTTTTGGCATTTGCCTGTTCCTGGCCGACCGTTTGGCTTTTTATTGGCTAAAACTCGACTGTTGGGTGATCTTCTTCAAGATATGGGTCTGGGGGCTGTTTTTTATTATCTGGGGGCTTATTGAATGGCTGCAAGCTTTCTCAGCAAAATATATGTCGGTTTTTATCGCCCATTGGCTGACCATTGCCCTGATTGTTATCGCCACCGGCGTGCTGGTCAATCGCCGGCGTCAGCAAAGTGAAGAGCAAAAGCCTCCCTCACTTTTTCAAATTAAGTGATGCGTCTCGAGGTTCAATTATAAAAAGTTTCCCGGACAGGAAGTCGCTGACCCAGATGCGCTTGGCGGCATCGGTTTTGATCTTGCAAAGATCATAAAGGCAGTCGCCGAACTGGCCGCGGACAAAAAAGGAGCTGTTGTTCCCGGCAAACGAGGTTTCTCCAAAAGGATATTTTTCCCTGTGCAGCAGTGTGATTTTTTTTGTTTTCAGATCAAATGTCAGGATCAACAATTCCTCTGAACTGTGGCTGGTGATCAGCAGTGAATTTTCATGGCAAACAACTTGATCGGGTTTGCCGGGGAAGGGAATTTTGTGGACTCGCTGAGTTGGGCCGAGTTCCGACAAGGTGTTGTCGCCGTGGTTGATGACATAAGGGATGCCGTCGGCCACAACTGCTTTTAAAGGGTTTCTGCCGCAGGCGACATCGCGGCGCTCAAAATCGACTTTGCGAATAATGGTCAAGCGCTCGGCAGTAAAACTCAGGACATAGATGTTTTCCCGGTCCAGGGCCAGCGCGGTCGGTGTGGGTCCAATCTCGAAACGCTGCAAAACCTTTCCCGTTTTGGCATCGATCACCTGCAGCACGCCGTTGTCCGTGTCCTTTTCTCCAACCCGGGCCAGGCAGAGCCAGTCTTTCTCCTCGTCAAAGACAAGCAGGCGCTGGCTGGTTTCGCGGCTGACCGTGTCGGGCAACTCCAGGCGCATGTCGCCCTGGTTGGGGCTGCGCACCTCATCGCCCAATGAGATCAGGAATTGCTTTTCGTCACCCCAATTGTTTTGCAGGGCATAAAGGCCGCCTGACGCGGTCAAAGCCATGCCCTGGGCCAGCCGCGGGATGCGACGGTCATAATATTCCAGATCGAGGCCGTTCAGGCCCAGGATGCCGTTGCGGGCCGCCCAAATATATACAACCGGCCAGTAGGACTGGTGCGGACCGTAGGCAAGGTAGACATTGCCTGAAGGTGTAGCCAGGGCCTGGTGGGGATAGACAACGGGCAGGGTACGGGTCGTGAAGCTGCCATCGGGTGTAACCCGGGCGAATTGATCCTCGTTATTGAAAACCAGGAACGCATCGCTCCCCGGCTGTTGCAGTAATTCCTGCGGTGCCCAGCCGGTATAAACTTTCTCAACACTGCCGTTGGCCGGATCCAAAACACTGACGCCCGCCCCGAAAGAACCGTTGACTGCCGTGGCGCCCAGCGGCAGGTAAAGCTTGCCGTCGCGGCGATTGAAAGCCATGTTGAACATGTGCGGCAGTACAGCGGCCTGAAAAAAGCGCTTGCGCAACTTCCGGGACTGCAGATCGATCTGGTCGATCTCTCCGTATGCCCAACTGGAAACATAAAGAATATCTCCTTGCTCATCGATTGCGGAAGCATCGTTTCCGTATGCGGGAAGCATGATCTCGCTGATCCGTCCCTTGTCCTTGAAATCGATCACATGCAAGCTGGCATGATTGTCATAGGGGATGTAAAGTTCATCCCGCTTTTCATTGTAGCTGATCCCTACAGCCTCTGTGTAACCGGGAAGGGAAATGATCGCATCGGCTTGCCCGCTGCTGGAGATTTTTGCCGCCTGGACCACCTTGCGCTCGGCGGTTTCCACCACCAGGAGCAGGGCGTGTTGACTCTGGCTGTATGCGGCAAAATGCCAGCGGGCGCCTGCGATCAGGTCGAGTCGGCGCTGGGCCAGCCGTTTGCCGCTGGCCGCTGCAAAGACATGCAAAGTGGAAGTATAGCCGTCCACGGCCAGGACTTCACCTG
>SPCN01000479.1 GCA_004525465.1 Chrysiogenales bacterium
CTGCGGAAAAAGGCCTGGATATCCTTTTTGCCGATCTCAGCCAGCGAAGTTTCATTGCCGAAGCGCGCCGCGCCATAAGCGCTGTTTACAAAAAGAGTCCTGGCCAGGGTCAGGCGCATCAAACTGGTCGGGTCATCCATCTCCCTTTTTTGCAGGTGCAGCATCAGTTCCTTGACCGCATCGATGCGCATGTCTGAGAAAAGGGGTTGAACCAGAATGGCGCTGATGATGGCCAGGGTCGCATCCAGGTGCCGGCTCAACGAACGTACGGTGAGCAGCGTATAATCGCCGCCGACCGCCAAAGAAAACGACGAGCCGAAATCCATAAGTTGCTGCAGTTTCGACTGGTCGGGGATCTCCAGGCTCAAACGCGCTGTGAGATAAGCCAGGCCGCTGAGTCCGGCCGGATCGTCCCGGTCACCGCCCCGCACCAGCAGTTGGACGGAGGTTATAGCTGCGGCGTCATCTTTCTGCAAAATAACGGACAAGCCGTTTTCCAAAGCATAGGCTCCCGGCTCATGGCCCAATTGCCAGGGGATCTCTTCGGCAGTGATCCCGGCCGTTACCGCAAACCCCAACAGCAGCCAGACCATGGAAAAGGAGAGTTTGCTCATTTCTTTTTCTCCGCCTGGGGCGTTATGGCCAGTAGTGCCCACTTTTTTCCGCTTAAGTACTTCCTGGCGACGCGGCGCAGATCGGACGAACTCACTTTCTCCACATTTTCGAGATAAGCGCCGTTCAAAGGATTGCGGTTCAGGAGCAGGAAGCGGGCGCTGGCAACGCTCATGTTCAGTACCGCTTCGCGAAAATTCTCGGTGCCGTAAGCCATTTGATTCTTGGCGCCCCTCAAAAAATCAAGCACGTACATTCTGTCCTGGGGCCGAAAATCCTCCCGGCTGAAATTGAAGGAACCGAGTTGGCGCAGGAAGCGGGCCACTTCGTTTTTGGCGCTGCGGATATCCTTTTCCCTGAGTGTCAGGTGCAGCAGGATCATGCCGCCGCTGCGCCAGGGCAGGTAACTCATGTCGAACTGCTGCGCCAACTGCCGGCCGCCGCGCAGGGCCTGGTTCAAAAGCGGGTTCAACCCGCGCCCCAAGATATGGACCAGCAGGTTGAGCGCCAGGCGGTGCTCATGGTTGAAATCGGGAGCCCGCCAACCGAAAAACAGATGACTCTCCTGTATGTCCAACTCAATTTGTTGTTCACTGCTCTTTTTCAGATCCTCTGCCAGCAGAACCGTCGCCTCAAGGGCAGGTTTTTTTTCCAATTCACCCCAGCTGCGGCGCACCTCCTTCTCCATCTCGGTTAAGGAAAAAGCGCCGATGACCGACAAGGTACAACGACCGGGGACGAGCCGGCGGTCGCAAAAAGCCTGAAGCTGTTCGACCGTAGCGGCCTGGATGGAACTGCCGTCGCCATAGACCGGCTGGCTGTAGGCATGGCCGGCAAAAAGCCTTTCCATGACAAGCAAACGCCCCAGATGGGAGGGATTGTCGCGCAACTGCAGGATCTCTTCCTGAATGATGCGCTTCTCGCTCTCCAGATGCAGCGGGTCCATGCGGCTAAAAAAAACCGTTTGCCGCAGGCGTTCCAGCGCCCAGATGCTGTCTGCGGAGGGGCAGGAAATTTCAAAGGTCATCAGGTCGTGATCGGTATGGGCATTATGGGCGATGCCGTGGCGACGCAGCTCCGCAAGCCGGGTTTCGCCGTCCAATTCGGAGCCGGCGCCGAAAAGGATCATGTGCTCAAGCAAATGGGCATAACCGCTGGTCTGTTCCGTCTCATCCTTGGTGCCAAGATCTATGGCCAGGGCAAGCCCGGTCAGCGGCAGGTCATGCTTCTCTTGCAGCAAGACCTGCAAGCCGTTCTCCAGGGTGAAATAGGCCGAGGTGGGCAAATTGTCCTCAGCGGCCAAAACCGCTCCGCGACAGGCCAGCATTGTGGCCAGTGCGCACCAGACAACATTCCGTATTCGTCTGCTTGTTTCCATGACAATTATTGTAGCAAAGAAAATCGGAAAATCATACCAGC
>SPCN01000360.1 GCA_004525465.1 Chrysiogenales bacterium
AGTTTTCCGGACAGTTTTATGCGCCGCCCGTTTATGCAGAGCTTGCGCATTTTTTCGAACAGGGTGGTCGGTTTGAGGTGCAATACCGCGGCGGCATTTTTCTGGTTGCCATGGGTCAGGCGCAGGCAGGCGCGCAGAATATTTTCTTCGATATCGTCCATGAATCCCTTAAGGGGAATTTTCTTGAAGTTCAGGTTGACGGTCAGGTAGGCGTAGACCAGTGACTCCGTGGTCGCCTCGAAGGATTTCGCTGCCTGCGGTTCATTGCTTATGGATTGCCAGAATTGCGGCTGCACCCGGGCCCAAGTGTAATCAATGATAAAGTCCGGGTTTTTCCAGAATTTTTCCGGCCTCCCGGCCTGGCTGTTGCTCAATTTTGTATCCATGGGATTTTCCTCCTGGTATCTGTTTCATTTTTTTTCAGGGCGACTTCTGGCAAACTGCCGCCGCTGCGGTTCAGCCCGGCCCCATGAAAAAAATGTTCGTCAAGAATCATGTGTTATTTTCCCGGCCCGCTTGGCGAGCCACATAACACATTACGCCATCAGGACATGGAATGGTGCTTGTTTTTTTCCCAACCGCGATATGTTATTCCCAGTGGTAGAGATCGGCCGATTAGCCGGGGGAATTCATGTCGAAATCAGGAAATGATCGGAAACAAAACTTACTTTTTCAGGAGCTGATGCAGGGCCGGGTAGCGGTAGCGGCTGATCGGCAGGAACGTTCCGTCCTTCAGCTGCAACCGGTAGCGGCTTGCTCCGCAATGCCGGTAAGAGCCGACATGGCTGATATTTACGATATAGGAGCGATGGATGCGCAGGAAACCTTCGGGCAGGATCCTTTCGAGCTGGTTCAGATGTTTTTCCAGGAGAATTTTGCGCCCATCCTGAAGATAGGCCTCCACGAAAACCCTGGCCGCCTTGAAAAAGGCGACCGTTTCTACAGCCAACAGGCGGTTTTCGCTGCCAAGGCGGTAAGCCAGGAATTTCATTTGAGAAGACCCGGGGCCCTTGCCCAGGTAGCGGTCAAAAGCTTTTTGCAGACGATTCAAGGTGAAAGGTTTGGGCACAAAATCGATAACTCCGTATTCAAACGCGGTGATCGCTTTCTCGGCATAGGCGGAAATGATGATGCTCTGAGAGGGCAGGGCCAGGACCTGCTTCAGGAGATCGTAACCGTCGGAACCGCTCAGGTTCAAGTCAAGCAGGCAAAGATCGACCGCCTGTTTGCGCAGATGGCGCCTGGCATCCTCCAGGGTATAGGCCACGTCGATCCTGCGGATCTTCTCCTTGAGCAGGGATCGGGTGCAGCGTTCAATATAATCGGCGATGGGCGGTTCATCCTCGACGATGAGAATCCTCATCCATCCTCTTTCTCAATCTGCACAAACCAGATGCCCTTGGCCAGACCATAATCGAGACGCCATTTCCCCGCATAGGCTTCGGCGAGCCGGGCCCGGACATACTTCATCCCCATCCCCTCCTCGATATGCGCACTTGAGCCTTTCAGCATTTCCTCCAGGTTCGAGCCGTCGTTTTCCAGGCGATAAACGGTTTTGTGCCCCTTTCTTTGGCAATGGAATCGAAAGTTCCCATTCTCCTTTGGTTTGAAGGCGTGGGTCAGGCCGTTTTCGATCAGGGTATGCAGCACCATGGGGGGAATCGAAAAACCGAGGCAATCCCCATCTGTCAGCAATTGGTAGTTGGCATTGCGCCGGTAGCCCATCAATTCGAGGTGGAGCCGGCACAAGCGCAATTCCTCTTCCATGGGGATCTCCATTTCTCCCGATATGCGGTTGATAAGCCGGAACTCTCCGGCCAAGGCTTCGATCAGCTTTTCAGCCTTGGCACTGTCCCGGCCCAGGAACGATTTGACCGACTGCAGGGTGTTCATGATGAAGTGAGGCTGGATGTATTTTTTCAGCAGCTCCGCTTCCAGTCGTTGCGAACGGAAGCGCAAGGAGTCAAGGGTGCGGAATTGTTCCCGCATCTTCAGGGTGACCGAGCCCATGAGTCCGACCAGGAAAACGGAATAGGCCAGCAGACTGATAAAAGGTTCATCGAGAAACACCAGAACGGGCAGCAGCGGCAGCAGAAGGTAAGCCAGCCAATCGAATAGGAAAAAAGAATATCCGAGCAGAGCGGTAGCGCTGCCGGTTTTCTTCCTGCGGAATTGTTGAAATATCAATGCCAACATGACGAAGGCAACAATAAGATCCGAATGCCAGAACTCCCATTGGAACAGGAATGGGCTGACAACATGCAATAAGGAGGAAACGCATAATATGCCTGAAAAAACTTTTCGCCGCGGGATTTCCAGGTGCCAAAGAAGGAAGATGTTCAACAACAGGAAGGAGATCGTGCCGGCCGATGTAAAAACAGGATTCAGCCAGTAATATAGGGACACCTTCAGGGCATTGGATCGGAGGAGATAGGACCAGAAGTTTATGAAAAACTGGAAAAATGTAAAGACGCTGAAGAATATGGCCGGAAAATAGCGCCACCCGCCCAGGAAAAGAAAAAGTGAAAAAAGGGCCGCGGTCAAAAAGAGCCCCATATATAAAAGATTTTCTTCCTTTCTCTGGCTGGTCAAATCATTCAATACGGAACTATATCCGCAAAGAAGTTCGAATTCATGATTTGCTTTATGGATATGAAAATTGGATACGCGAATCGAAAGCCGATGCGGTCCGCTGGTAGTTTTGTGGATGGGCAAGAGTATGAAACCGCGTATCTTCCCC
>SPCN01000384.1 GCA_004525465.1 Chrysiogenales bacterium
CGTTTTTGCAGCGAACAAAAGCATTGGCTCGAGGACTACTCCCTGTTCCGGGCCCTGGCCGACCACTTCCAGACATTTCAGTGGACCTCCTGGCCCGCCACTATCGCCAGCCGGCAGGCAGCCGCCGTTGCTCACTGGCAAAATAAAATGCAGGATGCGATACTGCTGCGGCAGTTCGAGCAGTTTGTTTTTTTTGAGCAGTGGCGGGCGCTTAAAAAATACGCCAACAGCCGCGGCATCAAGATCATCGGCGATATTCCTTTCTACGTCAATTTTGAAAGCGCCGATGCCTGGTCCCACCCCGAAATATTCCAGTTGGACGGGGCCAGCGGTTTGCCGGCCGTAGTGGCCGGCGTGCCGCCCGACTATTTCAGTTCCAGCGGCCAGCGCTGGGGAAACCCGCTTTTCCGCTGGCGGCAGGATGGAGAACTGCATCCCGGCACCACGGCCTGGTGGACAGCCCGTATCCGCCACTTGCTGCAACTGGTAAACGTCTTGCGTATAGACCATTTCCGCGGCTTCGATACCTGCTGGGCCATCCCGGCCTCCGCCCAGACCGCGGTCGACGGCCAATGGCAGCAGGGTCCGGGAGCGGCTTTCTTTGCTGCCCTAAAAAAAGAAATGGGAGATCTGCCCCTGATCGCCGAAGACCTGGGCGAGCTCACGCCGGAGGTGGAGGCCCTGCGCGACCACCTGGGATTTCCCGGCATGAAGATCCTGCAGTTCGCCTTTGACGGTCAGCGCAGTAATTCCTACCTGCCCCACAATTTCAGCCACGCCAACTGCCTGGTATATACCGGCACCCATGACAACAACACCAGCAATGGCTGGTTTTACGGACGTGAAAGCAGCGAAGTGACGAAATTGGCCATCATGGACTATTTGAATCTCACCAACCGTGACGAATTTCACTGGCACTTCATCCGCCTGGCCATGCAATCGATCGCCGGCCTGGCCATGTTTCCGGTTCAGGATATTTTAGGATATGACGAACGCTTCCGCATGAATACCCCGGGTCGGGGGGAGGGCAATTGGCGCTGGCGATTGACTCCCGGAGCCCTTACCCCGGAGATCGGCCGCCGCTTGTTGCACTTAACCGTTCTTTTCAACCGCCAAACGCAAACCTGAATCGCTGTCCCGAATTTCGGTTTTTTGGCGCTACATGTCACAAAAACAGGACAAATTGCCTCCCTGGAGTTGGCAATTAAAATGCTATCTTAAAATCGAGGAGGTCAACATGAAAAAAACAATGATTGCTATTGTGAGCATGTTGCTGCTGTCAGGAGTCTGCTGGTCCGAAACCATGGAAGCCAATGAAGCCAAATATTACGACAACGCCAAGGTTGTCCGCATCAAAAATGTGGATGGCGAAGGTTTTGTCCAGCGTTCCTATGAAGAAGGCAACGAAGAAGCGACCGTTAACCTGCCCTTGTTTGAAAAAGATACGGTGGGCACGACAGAAGGCCGGCTGGGAATTTACCTGGGTCGCTTGAACTACCTGCGCCTGGACGCGGACAGCATCGTCATGCTGGAAAAGATCCCCCAACTGCGCAAAACCGACCTGAACGTGCGTGTGGAAAGGGGCAGCATTTATCTGGACATTGAAAACCTGGACAACGAAAAAGGCATTGAAATTCAAACGCCGGACTGCGGCATCTTCATACTGGACAAAGGGATTTACCGCGTCAATGTCAGCGAGAACGCCCAGACCGAAGTGTTTGTCATGGAGGGCGTCGCCGAAGTGGCCGGCCAGGAAAGCAGCCGCAACGTCAGGGAAAACCAGAAGATCGTCATGTCCGGCGGCGATATCGAGGAGAGGCCCTACTATTTCTACGCTTCGGAAAAAGACGATTTCGATCTCTGGAATGAAGCCCAGAACAGCAAGCTGAGCTACGCCCGCTACGGCACCTCCAGATATCTGCAGAACGGCTACGAAGACACCGAATACGAAATGTCCCGTTCCGGACGCTGGTCCTACATGTCCGAATTCCGCTCCTATGCCTGGATACCTTACAATACCAATTCCAACTGGATGCCTTACGCCAACGGACGCTGGGTGTGGAATCCTTATTACGGTTACACCTGGATATCCTACGACACCTGCGGTTGGTTCACCCACCACTACGGTCGCTGGCATTGGAGTTATTCTTTCGGCTGGCACTGGCTCCCCGGCTACCATTGGTCACCGGCCTGGGTGTCCTGGTTCGGCAACGACCAATATTACGGCTGGAGCCCGCTCAGCTGGTGGAACCGGCCGGTCGTCATCATCAACAATAGCTGGAATCGCAATTACGATTACCGCCGCGGCATCCCCCACAATTCGCGTTCCACCATCATCATCCGCAAAAACGAACTCTCGGCCGCAAACGCGCAACGCGTAGCCTTGAAAAAAGGCACGCTGGGACAGAATACCGGCCAGATCATCGCCTACCGGGGCAAAGCGCCCAGCGACCGGCCGGCCCTGAACAAGGTCACGGTCATCAACGCCAATGGCAAGTCCGTGACCTACAAGCAGAGCGGCATTGTCAGCACCGACAAATACCGGA
>SPCN01000149.1 GCA_004525465.1 Chrysiogenales bacterium
CAGCCGCTTTTCGCGCCGGCAGGAATTTGCACTGCTTGGAGAAAATGTCTGGCTGTCATCCGCCGAGGATACCATCCTGGCCAAGCTGCGTTGGTCGGAACTCTGCGGCGGCAGCCGCAAGCATTATCTGGATGCCTTGAAGGTATATGAAGTTCAGTATCCGCAATTGAATATGGAGTATTTGAACGATTGGGTCCGGCAATTGCATCTTACCGCCCCGTTCAATAAATTAATCGGTGAAGCCAAAATCATTCTCTGACCAGGGTGGACCCAGGGAGAAAGTATTGTTGTCCAAAGGCAAGACGGACGCGAAAATCCGGAGGTGAACATGCAATTTGTGCTGATCGCTTATGACGGGACCGATGAGGGCGCTCTCGGTCGCAGGATGGCGGTGCGGGAAGCCCATTTGCAGTTGGGCAAAGAGCTGCACGACGCGGGCAAATGGCTCACTGCCGCGGGGTTGCTGGATGAGCAGGGCAAAATGATCGGCTCGATGATCGTCTGCGAGTTCCCGTCCCGGGAAGAGATGGAAAAGCAGTGGCTCGGCCGCGAGCCTTATATCACCGGCAAGGTGTGGGAGAAGATCGACATCCGCCGCGCCCAGGTGGCGCCCTTCTGCGCCGCGAAGCGGGATTAAGCGCTCGCGCCTCCGCCTACTGTTGAACAGGCCCGGGGGTACTGGAAATCAGTTTCCTTCCTCGATCAGCCGCACCGCAAAATCCATCTGGGGATCGGTCGCGGACAGGATGTCATGGATTGTGGGAACGACCCGGAAATCCGGGGGGAAACCTGCGGAGACGTCATGGTCCGGGACAGCCGTCTCGTAGGTCGTCCTGGCGATACGGAGCTGGATGCCAGTGTGGCTCAGAACAAAATCCCTGGAATTGTCGTGACAGTGATAGGTCCCGCCGCCGGTTTCGCCGACAAAGGCGCCCAGCTTGTGGTGCCTGACAAGGGAACAAAAATGGCCGGTGGTCGAAAAACAGCCGCCGTCGATCAGCACATGGACGGTTCCGCTGAAATGGACGGCATGGGGAGGCGTGGCCACGAACAAATTTCCATAGCCCAATCCCGTTTTGAAATATACGAACGGCGCATCGATCAGGTGGGATATCAGGGAAACCGACATGTCGGGCTCTCCGCCGCCGTTGCCCCTGATGTCGATGATCAGGTGGGATACGCCGCTGTCATTCATCTGCCTGAAAGAATTTTCAAAAAAGGCGCTGTAACCGGAATTCTGCGACATCACAAAGGACGGAACCCTCAGCACGGCCCGGTCGCCGGTCGTGGCAAAAGACAAGCGGCTGTCCGCTGTGAACCGGCTGTTGGCTTCGCTGTTGACCTGGGCGAACGGCCTGGCATTCACCCGGACCGAGGACTCGGTGCCGCCGGCGGCATCTTTTACCACGAGATCGAATTGGGGCATTTCACCCCAGAAATAATAATAATAAAGAAAAAAATTCCGGTTTAGTCTCTGTATCTTGGCGGAGCTGTTCCGGGCATCGGCTGAAATTCCCGCCATCATCCGCTCAACGATGCCGGCCATCGCCTCGCCATTGATGGAGAGGACTTCGCCGCCCACGGGGATGGCCGACATGGAGTGATAGTCGGCATCGACATAGGCCTTGCCGTCCGCCAGGTAAATGCCCAGGGGCATGACCGTCCCCGGCGAAAACGCATTGGCCGGCCTGATGTGGGTATGGCCGCAATGATAGCGGGCGACCAGGGGAGCGACGATCCTGTAAAATTCGGCTTCGGTCATGTCATTTTGTATGGACTGAAACGCCGTGTCAAAAAGAGCGGCGAGCGTTTCCGCGCTCTCATAGCGCAGCCTGTCGGGATGGTTGCTTTCCAGGGCATTGCGCATTTGATTGAAATCGGCCTGCAGCTGCTCCGTGGAGAAATTCCTGGAGTCGTCAGCCCCTTGATCATTCCCGCCGGTCTTGCATGAAGTGGAATAAATAAAAAACAGGCAAAGAAAAATTAAGGCAGCGGCAAAAAAAGGTTCTCTTCTCTTCAGCATCTTCACTCCTGTTCCATGCCCGGACAATCAATCATCAGGCCGGAAACAAACAACTGTGCATGTACAAAACCGCGCGCGGGCGCCGGTCTTCAGGGCACGGCCTGGCGGGCCGGGTCCTGCTCCCGGTAGAGCCCGCGGTCGATGATCTCCTTCAGGCACTGCACCACGGTCCATACCTCGTGGTAGGTGTTGTACAGGGCGGCCGGCGAGATGCGGATCGTATCCGGCGCCCTGAAATCGACGACCATGCCCATCTGCTTGAGGGCGGCGCTGATGGGCAACGCATCCTGTTCCCGCTCCAGGGCCACGTGGCCGCCCCGGCGCCCGGGCACGCGGGGCGAGGCGACGCGGAACGAATACGGCGGCCCGGCGAGCAGGGTGTCGACGAGGTCGATGAGGTAGGAGGTCAGCGCCAGCGATTTTTCGCGGATGCGCCCTATCCCCGCTTCCAGCACGATCTTGAGCGCGCCTTCGGCCGCGGCCACGGCAAAGATGCCCGGCGACGACACCTGCCAGCCGCCCGCGCTTCTCTGGTGGGCAAAATCCACGGCCAGGTCGAACTGCCTTTCCTTCTCGTAGCCGAACCAGCCTGCCAGCAGCGGCTGTTTGTCGAAGTGCCGGCGGTTGAGATACAAAAAAGCGGTGCTGCCGGGTCCGGCATTCAGGTGCTTGTAGCCGCACCATACCGCGAAATCGGCGTCGATGGCGGTGAAATCGTGCGGCACGGCACCGACCGAGTGGGCGCAGTCGAAGCCGATGATGATGCCTTTTTTGTGAGCGGCGCGGGTGAGGTAGCCCATGTCCAGCAGCTGGGCGCTGCGGTAGAGCACCGAAGGCAGGAGGGCCACGGCCACGTCCTCGTCCATCAGGGCGGCGATGCTGTCTTCGTCCAGCGTCCTGCCGTCGGCGCTGCGGGCGAGCAGCAGGTGCTTTCCGGGGTCCAGCCCCTTCATCCTGACCTGTCCCTGCAGCGCGTAAAGCGCCGTCGGGAAGGTGAGCTCGTCGGCAAGTATCTTGCTGCGCTTTTGCTGCGGGGCGAAGAAAGTGTTCACCAGCGCGTGGATGTTGAGCGTCGTCGTTCCCGTGGCCACGACCTCGTCGGCATCGGCGCCGACGAGCCCGGCCGCCATGGCGCCGACCTTTTCGGCGTAGTAGAACCAGGGCGGTTCCCCGGCCAGCCAGCCGCCGATGCCCAACTGCCGCCATTCCTCGAGCACGCGCTGCACTGCGGCCACGGCGTCCTTGGAGGCGGCTCCCAGGGAGTTGCCGTTCAGGTACACCTTGCCGGCCGGAAGCAAAAAGCGGTCGCGAAACGCCGCCAGCGGATCGGCCGCGTCCAGGGACAAGGCAAACGTTTCCGTGGTTTCAGATGGTTTCATTTCGGCCTCATGGCGCCGGCTTGGCCGCCGGCGCTGAAAATCAGCATGTCCCGACTGCGATTGTAGGCGGAAGCGGGGAAAAAGTCAAAAAATCGTGGCGGCCCGGGGCTTGCTCGTTTCAGCGCCCTGTTCGTCCGCGGCTGTCCTTTCACTTTTTAATTTTTCACCACGCGAAAGCCGATGTTATAGTGGCGGGCATCGCCCCCGATGCATACGGCAGGGAGTCGAATGCTGCATGCGCGATTGTCAAAGGAATTTCCGCGCAGGCATCTCTTTTGACCGGTTTGGGAATCGCTTTCGCCGCCTGCAGGCCGGTCGGCACACCATTCCCACAAGTTGCCGCTCATATCGTAAAGGCCCAGTTCGTTGGCTTTTTTCCCGCCCACAGGCTGGGTTCTGTCGCCGGAATTCCCTTCCGACCAGGACACCTCATCCCAGTCGTTGCTGCCGCTGTATAAGTAGCCTTTGCTTTTATTGCCGCCGATCGCGGCATATTCCCATTCGGCTTCGGTGGGCAAGCGGATTTCCGCTCCGCTTTTTTTGCCCAGCCAGCGACAGAATCCCAGGGTGTCATCGTACGACACCTTTAAAACCGGCCTATTGCCTCTTCCCCAGCCGTTGTCGTCCGGCATTTTCGTTCCCGTTGCCTGGCAATACGCATCGAATTGGTCGAAGGTAACTTCCGTCGCGCTCATGTGGAATCCGCCAATGGTGACCTGGCGAGCCGAACTGCCGCTGCCCATTGAGAAAGTGCCCCCTTTTACTTCAATCCACCGTATTCCGAGATCTTGCGCCTGAACCGTTGTCGCAACGAACAGTAGCAGGGCGGCCAGCAGGATTGATTTTATTTTTATCATTCTTATCTCCCCATTATTTCAAATTCCCTGGATTTAATTCTTCAATGATTTTTTTCCTGCAATGATGTCTCACGGGTATTGGTATGCACGAATAATGCCAGGTTGAATGATCCATGCCTGATGGTGCTATGCGATTTTCAAGCGAAATGAAATTGTGAATATCCGTCCAGAATCGCACAGCAATTGTCCGCAACCGCACACTTCTGTTGCAAATGAAATAAATGTTTCATAGAATTCAGTCATGGAAAAAATTGATTTCCCGAATAATAAAACGTCTGGGTGATTTACAGGGAGTGAGAAATGAAGTGTGCATGCATGTTTGTTTGTTTGTGGCTGGTTTTTGCCGGCTTTGTCTTTCCGCAAGCCGGGGGCACAGATAAGGAATTGATCAAGCAGGTGATTGATGACAGCATCGGCTGGTTCAAGACAAAGGACTTCAATCGCTTATTTGAAATTTTCCCCCTGGACCCCAACCTGTTCCTGTTTCAACCCACCTCGCAAGGCACGGTGATCGGCGGGGAAGCCTTTCGCCAATCAACCGATCTTTGGCGGGATAAAAATAATGTTTACCTGTGGCACAAGGTCAAGGATCTGCGCATCAACCTGTCCGCATCGGGCACGGTGGCCTGGTGGTCGGCCATGCTCGATGATTGCGGTTCCTACGGCGGGCGGGAATTCTGCTGGAAGGATTGCCGCTGGACCGGCGTGGCGGAAAAACGAAACGGCAAGTGGGTGATCGTGCAAGGCCATTTCTCCTTTCCCCGCGACAATGCGCAGGCCGAAGCGCCGGCGGAAGAGGCTGCGCCGGTTGAGGAATTCGCCGATTACCAATCCATGCGCCAGCGGGTCGGGGAATTGTTCGCCCAGAAAAAATATGCGGCGGCGGCGCTCATTTTGCGGGGCGGCCTGGACAAGTTTACCGACCACCAGGTGGCCAACACCTACAACCTGGCCCTGAGCGCGTTGCTGCAGAAAGACCAGGAGAAAGCCATCTACTGGCTGGAAGAGGGGCACCGCCGCGGTTTGTTTTTCAGCAAATGGGCTTTTTTGGCGGAGTTCTGGAAACCGCTCACCGGTCATGACCGCTTCAAGGCGATCTTGCAGGAAAACGACAGGCTCATTGCCGCCGCGCAAAAGCAGGGCTCGATGAAACTGGAGCTGGTCAAGCCGGCCGCTTTCGATCCCAAGCGCCGCTATCCCCTGTTCATCGCCCTGCACGGCGGGGGCGAGAATATGGCGGATTTCAAGCCGCGCTGGACATCGCCGCGCCTGCAGAAAGAGTTTGTCGTGGCTTACGTGCAATCCTCGCAGGTGGCCGACATGAAGGGCTTTCATTGGCAGGAGGATGCCGTCACTATCGAGGAGTTGACCGCGGCCTACAAGGAGGTCCAGCAGCAGATAGACATTGATCCAAAGCGGGTATACATCGGCGGTTTTTCCTCCGGCGGTTACGGCTCGATGATCGCCCTTTTTTCAGGGAGCATTCCGGTCAAGGGTTTTGTCATCCTCTGCCCGGAACTGCCGGCCGATCCGGATGATGCCCAGCTGGCCCTGCTGGCCAAACGAAAAATCAGGGGTACCTTGCTGACCACGGAGTTCGATCGGCGCATTGAAAGGCAGAAAGCCTTTGTCAACCGTTTGAATGCCGGCAGGGTTGCGGTGAAACTGAAGATCACTCCCAACATCGGCCAATGGTATCCGGAGAATCTTCCCCAATTGATCGACCAAGCGCTGAAATTCATG
>SPCN01000418.1 GCA_004525465.1 Chrysiogenales bacterium
ATCCGACCCGGTCATGGACTATGTCGTCGGCAGCGGCGTAACCTGGCTTTCGTTTTTCCTGTTTTTCAAAAACGGGGAGAAGCACGCCCTGGTCGGCAATCTGGATATCGAAAAAATACGTCGTACCGGCCTTTTCGATACGGTGACCGCCTATAAGGGCAGCCCCAGAACCGACCTGCTTGAATTGTTGAACCACCGTAATCCCGCTAAAATCGCCATTGATTATTCCCCGGATTCGGCTGCCGCCGACGGCCTGACCCACGGCAATTACTTGAAACTATTGGAACTGTTGCAAGATAGCGAATTCCCGGCGCGCTTGGTATCCGCTGAAAATGTAATCGCCAAGATTCGCGGCAAAAAATCAGCAGAAGAGCTGCGCCGGCTGAAGCTGGCCTGCCAGAAAACCCTGGAAATTTATGGGCGGCTAGGTCAGGCAATAAGGCCGGGTATGAGCGAAAAGGATTTGGCCGACTGGATTACGGCTGAACGGGAAAAAATGGGCCTGGCCGCCGCCTGGGAAGTGAGCAGCTGCCCGGCGGTGTTCAGCGGTCCCCAGGAGATCGGCGCCCATTCGGCTCCAACCGCCAACATCCTCAAGCCCGGCCATGTTTTCAACGTCGATTTCGGAGTGGTGGTGGACAAGTATTGTTCCGACCTGCAAAGGACCTGGTACATTCTGCGCCCTGGTGAAAAAGAAGCTCCGCCGGCCGTGCAGAAAGGATTCACAGTGCTTATCGAATCGATCCGCCTGGCTTTTGCGGCCCTGAAACCGGGCGTGCGCGGTTTGGATATCGACCAGATCGCCCGCGGCTACATCGTTTCGCAAGGCTTTGAAGAATATCCCCATGCCCTTGGCCACCAGGTTGGCCGCTACGCCCACGACGGCGGCGCTCTGCTGGCCCCGGATTGGGAACGCTACGGCAAGCTGCCTTTCATGCCCTTGGAAAAGGACCAGGTTTTCACCATTGAACCGCGGATCTACATCAAGGATTTCGGCGTGGCCACGGTCGAGGAAATGGTGGTTATCAGCGCCGAAGGCGCCGAGTACCTTTCGCAGCCCCAGCGGGAATTGTATCTGCTGAAAACAAATCAATGATGCGAAGTACAGATTCAGAGGCGATTCGCGGCCGGTACCTGCAGCCCGACAGCCGCTATTATTCCCCTGGAGAATCATCCTCTTTGCCAGAAACGGCCTTGGGCCATGAGCTTATTGGGGTCGAATCCGGCCCGTTCGTCCGGACTTCATACCATGCCGAACAACTTTGCAAAAAAGTGATCCATGCGCTACCTCATATTCAGTGACATTCACAGCAATCACGAGGCTTTTGAAAAGTTCCTGGGCCATAAAAAGCTGAAAAATGTCGATAAAATCCTTTTTCTGGGCGACCTGGTCGGTTACGGGCCCGACCCCGATAAAGTGATCGGCCAGTTCCAGGAATTGCCCAATGTACGGTCCGTGCGCGGCAATCACGATAAGGTCATCGCCGATCTGGAATCATCTTCGTTGTTTAACCCGGCCGCGGCCTTTTCCGCAGAGTGGAGCAAATTGAAAATCGCCCCGGCCAATTATCAGTTCCTGAAGCAATTGCCCAAGGGGCCGCAGATCATTGACCGCTTCATCACCATCTGCCATGGCTCCACTTTTGACGAAGATTATTACGTTTTTTCTCAGTTCGAAGCCACTGAATCGTTTAAATTCATGGAGACGTCGATCGGGTTTTTCGGGCATACTCATTTCCCCATAATTTATTTCCTGCGCAATGAAAAACTCGATATCGTCCCTTTGACTGAAAACACTCGCATCAAACTCGATGCCAACACCCGTTATCTGATCAACCCGGGTTCCATAGGTCAACCTCGCGACAAGAACCCGGCTTCCAGCTTTATCATATTCGATTCCGGCAAGATGGAGATCAGCTTCATCCGCTTTGCCTATGATGTGACCGCAACCCAGAAAAAAATCAGGGCAGCCGGGCTGCCTGAACTTTTGGCCAGCCGCCTGGAAGCCGGAGTCTAACCTACAAGGAGGAAAGCCATGACAAACGATGAAATTAAAAATTTCGTTGAGAAAGTGATCAACGAAAAAATTCAAACGCTGCTGAACCGTATCGATACGTTTCAAAGCAATATGTTCAGGGACATAGAAAAACTTAAGGATCTCGACGAGTTGGTTAAATTCAAGGTGCCTGAGGATTTTGTCGGTGGCAATGGAGCCGGCGAGAGCGGCAGCGAAATCACGATCTTGAACGAATATGTGAAAAAAATCGCTGCGGCTTCCAACCAACTGATCCTGATTGGCGGTATCATCGAAGGCATCAACCATTTTTG
>SPCN01000224.1 GCA_004525465.1 Chrysiogenales bacterium
AAATTCAGGATCACGGTGTCGACGATGTCCACGCCGTTGAGCATGGCCATCAGCACCGAGGCCAGGCCGAAACCGGGCGTGCAGTGGGTATGGAGATTGACGGGGATGGCCACGTTTTTTTTCAGGGCGCGGATCAGTTTGCCGGCGGTGGCCGGATCAATAAGCCCGGCCATGTCCTTGATGGTGATCATGTCGGCGCCCAGGCCGGCCAATTGTTCAGCCTTGGTCACGAAATAGTCGACCGTGAAAATTCTGCCGGGGGCCGGCTTGCCCGCCAGCAGCGCCCTGACCCGGTCCAGCCAGGTGAATTTCGGGTCAACGGTGTAGCAGACGGCGCAGTCGGCGCTGCCCTGGTTTTGCTTGACGTAGCGGATGGTCGATTTCATGTTGTCGATGTCGTTCAGGGCGTCAAAGATGCGCATGATGTCGATGCCGGATTGGATGGCGTTGCGGCAGAAGCCCTCGATGACCTCGTCGGGATAGGGATTGTAGCCGAACAGGTTGCGACCGCGCGACAGGGCGGTGAGCTTGGAACTTGATCCGATGGCGCTCTTGATCTTTTCCAGGCGCTGCCAGGGATTTTCGTCCAGGTAGCGCATGATCGAGTCGGGAACGGCGCCGCCCCAGACTTCCATGGCGTAGAATCCGGCTGTACGGTAAAGGGGCAGCAGGCGGTCGACCTGCTCCTGGTTCATGCGTGTGGCTAACTGCGATTGCTGCCCGTCGCGCAGGGTCAGATCGCGGATCAATATTTTTTCAGCCATTGATAATTCCCCTGGGAATTCTTTCAAGTGAAAGTTTGAATTGCTGCTTTAACGTTTATTATATAACAAAAATGGCGATAAAAAAAGTCCCCGCCCCGTCCGTTCATTCAAGCGAATACTCCGGGGATGACGGTTTGGCACGAGCGGCAGCGGTTGCCCTGCATGCCCTGGTTGCTGACGCTGTACATCAGGCGGCGCAGGAGCAGTTTGGCGCAGGACGGGCAATAGGTGTGCTCGGCATCCGAGATCAGGTTGCCGATATAGCAGAACTTGATGCCGGCGTCCAGGGCGACGCGGCGCGCCTGGTGCAGCACGGCCGGGGGCGTGGGCGGGATGTTTTTCATCATATAGGTGGGAGAGAAACGGGAAAAATGGAGCGGCACGCTGTCGCCCATTTCGCGCGCCAACCAGCGGCACATTTTCTCGATCTCCTCCCGGCTGTCGTTGAATCCGGGAATAAGCAGTACCACGATCTCGAACCAGATCTTTTCTTCGCGCAGGGTCAGCAGGGTGTCCAAAACCGGCTGCAGGGTACCGCCGCACTGTTCGCGGTAGAATTTTTCCGTGAAAGCCTTGAGGTCGATCTTGACCGCTCCCAGCAGGCTGCAAAGCTCGCGCAGCGGTTTTTTGCGGATGAAGCCGTTGCTGATCATGACATTGGGGATGCCTTTTTCCTTGCCCAGGGCGGCGCAGTCGCGCATGTATTCATAAAAAACCACGGGTTCGCTGTAGGTATGGGCAATAAGCGAACAATCGCGGCCGCGGGCCTGGCGGATAACCTCTGCGGGCAGCAGTTTGAGCGATTGCACCTGCTCGGGCCTGCGTTGGGAGATCTCCCAGTTCTGGCAGAAGCGGCAGTTGAAGTTGCAGCCGGCCGTGCCCAGAGAATAGGCCTGACTGCCGGGGTGATAATGGAATAGCGGTTTTTTTTCGATAGGGTCGACATGGACGGCGCTGGGTTGGCCGTAGACCAGGGTGAAATATTTGCCGCCGCGGTTCTCACGAACGCCGCAGCTGCCCCGTTCGAGATCGGCTACCTGGCATTGGTGGGGGCAGAGGCGACAGGTGATTCTTTTATCGGTCAGTTTATCGTAATACTCAGCCTGGCGCGCCTGAGGCGCGGGCCCGGCAGCCCCTGACTTGGTGGCCGGGCTGAACAGCAACGGTGCGGCCAGGGCGGCGCGTCCGGCGTTGCGGATGAAAGCGCGGCGGCTGTGTGGGGAGGCAAAGGAGCTTTCCTTTGATTTCATAGGATGATCCTTTGGATTTGGGATTCTTCATCCCGTCCAAGACCCAGGCGGGCGGCGCTGTGAATATAGGATGGTTCCCTGCCCGCTGCGGCGAGTGACGGCAGTCCGGCCTCCCGGCGCAGCGATTCGATGATGCCCCAGCCGCAGAAATCAAGGGCTACTGGATCGCGGCTGACCAGCAGTCCGCCGAACTCATTGGCGTAGGGTGGGAAAAAAGCCGGTCCATTGTGGAACTGTACCCGCGAGGCGTCGCAGACTGCCAGGCGCAACTTGCCTCTGACCAGGGGGTGGCTGCACAAATCGGCAACGTACGGGTCACAGCGGTTGGCGTGGAATTTGTTGGGGTTGAAGATGGCCCCGTACATGTTTTTCATGGCCAGGGAAACACCGGCCAGGTCGTGGTCCTTGAGCACCGGCACGCTGATCAGAGCGTCGATGTTTTCCATGATGCCGCTGAAAACCGTGCCCACGCTGCCGGCCACGGCGATGCGGTTGCCGTAGCCCCGGCCGGGAAGTTCGTCGCTGCCCATGGTTTTGAGGCCGCTGCGTGAAATTTCATAGCCGGCGTTTTCCAGCTCGCGGCTGCTGCGTTCCCAGATGATGATGTTCTTTCTATTCAGGCCGGCCGCCTGCAGGCCGGAGACGATCGCCGCTACCAGCCCCGGACTGGAAGAGAGCATGCGGCCGGGCAGGCAGCTGAGCTTGATGCCCACGGTCTCATGACGGGCGAAAAGCGTTCCCCAGGACGCGGCCGGGTCGGTTTTGCCGGTGATGGCCTGCAGGGAACGGTCAAGAAATTCGCGGGCAGCGGCACGGGGGATGTCATGGTTCTGGCGCCGCAAACGCGGCGATACGGCCTGGACCATAATGCTTTTTTCCGCTTCCGCTCCGGTCAAAAGCCCGGGGAAACGGGGAGCGGCGGCCAGGGCGGTTCCGGAAAGCAGCAGGGTTTTGGCGAAGCGGCGCCGGGAAATATTCATTTTTGCGAATCCCTTTCACTGAAAACCTGGGCCTGAAATACATGAAACTGCATGGTCGGTGAACGGCGGTAGGCATCGCGATCCAGTCCGGCTTTCAGGCAGAGGTTGGCCAGAAACTGCTCAAGTGTCCAGCCGGTTTCTTCGGCTACCTGCGGCAAAAAAACGGCCTGGGCGCGCCCGTCGCGGATGACCACGCCGTCGGTCCCCAGGCGGATGGACCGATAATCCTGAACCAGGAGCAGCGGGGTCATGACCGAGAGCTCGATTTCCACGCTCGCCAGTTCCTTTTCCTTGAGCGGCGGGAAGCGCGGGTCGTCGATGGCGGCGTGGACGGCGTTGGCTTCCACGCCCCGGTACAGGGGTTCCCTGCCGATGATACTGCCGATGCAGCCGCGCAGCGCGCCTTTTTCCTCAAGGTGACAAATACTCCCAGGTTTTTCCCGAGATTGGGGAAAGCTGAGAATTGATTTTCTTTTTGGGGCGGGACCTTGATGTTTTTAAAATAGGATTGCAAGGTGGAGCGGGCGAGTTCGAGCAGCAGCTTCTGTTCCGTCCGCTTCAGGCCTATGGGATCCTGCGCGGCATTGTCTGCGGCGCTGAAGACCAGAGAAGCGTAGCTGACATTTGTCGAATAATCGCCGTTCAGATCCCCGGATTTGTAGTAATCAGCCAGCGAGGAGCGAAAATTCTTTTTTTCGAAAAGGCGGATCAGGACACCGATGGGCACGAACCCGCAAACGGTGATGCCCGTCTTTTCATGGTAGTCGAAGCAGCGGTCGAAATCTAGTTGCAGAATCGGCTCGATGAAACCCTGGTCGAGGCGGGTCAGATTTTCAGCCAGGTCGCTTCGGAAGGGAGTATAGGAGAAGTTCTCACCGTAATGGGTCAGGTCGCTGCTGGCTATCACCAGGGTTTTGGCATCGATGAAGGGGGCGATGGCTGCGGCCATGACCGCGAAATCCTTTTTTTTCAGGACGCCGAAAATGATGGGGACAATCCTGTAATCGCTGCCGGCAAGAGCTTTTTGCAGGAAAGGCAGCTGGTTTTCCAAAGAGTGCTCAAGGCGCATGGTGTCGCGGTTTTTATTAAAAAACTTTTTTGCTGCCAAAGCCCGGCAGATCTCCGTGTCCACTGCCACCAGGCCGAGCGGGGTGGCATAGGACTTGTAATCGGCCAGGCAGGCTCCGTAAAAACCGGA
>SPCN01000105.1 GCA_004525465.1 Chrysiogenales bacterium
ATAGTTTCCGAACCGTTCTATACCAACTACAACGGTTACGCCTCGCTTTGCAACGTCAAACTCGTGCCGGTGACCGCCAGGGCCGAGGAGGGTTTCCACCTCCCCGAAATCGCCGAATTCGAAAAGAAGGTCTCGCCGAATACACGCGCCGTCCTGCTCTGCTCCCCCAACAACCCCACCGGCACCGTATATACCGTTGAAGAATTGACAGCCATCGGCGCTTTCGCCAAGAAGCATGACCTTTACCTTATCGCCGACGAAGTCTACAAGGAATTCACCTATGACGGCAAGATCCATTTCAGTGTACTGCAGCGCGAAGGCCTGGAGGACCGCGTCATCGTGGTCGACTCCATCTCCAAGCGCTACTCGGCCTGCGGCGCCCGCATCGGCGCGGTCATCTCGCGCAACGAAGAAGTGATGAAGGGCATCGCCAAGTTCGCCCAGGCCCGACTTTGCCCGCCGACGCTTGAGCAGGTCGGGGCCATCGGCGCCTACGAACTCCCCCACGATTATTTCAAAGGGGTCATGGCCGAGTACCAGAAGCGCCGCGACATTTTGTGCGACATCCTGACCTCGCACCCGGGCATTGTCCTGCAAAAGCCCGAAGGCGCCTTTTATGTCATGGCCAAGCTGCCGATCAGCGACGGGGAAACCTTCGCCCGCTGGCTGCTCAACGAATTTTCTGACAACAACGAAACCGTGATGATCGCGCCGGGAGAGGGGTTCTACAGCACTCCGGGCAAAGGCAAGGACGAAGTGCGCCTGGCTTATGTCATCGAGGCCGAAAAACTCGAACGCGCCGCCAGGCTGCTGCTCATCGCCCTTGACCGTTTCCCGGGCACACCCCAGCCGCAATAAAAAATATTTTAGTTTATTTTTATTGAGATATTTCCCCCATTGCTTATATTTAGTGATTTAAAACCAAGCAAGGAGATAGTATGAAAAAAACAATTTTCCTGGCAGTTGTGATCTTTTTGACAATGGCCCTGGGCTCCCATCTCTGGGGGCAAACCATCACCGTCACCTCGCCCGCCGCAAATAACGAATGGTGCCGTGGGAGTTCCCATACGATCACCTGGACCTCCTCGGGAGTGACGGGGAACGTAGCAATACATTTATATCCAGTGAATCAGCCCAACGTTTCCCCGATGCTCATTGCGTCCAATACCGCCAACGACGGCAACTTTCTCTGGCTTTTCCCCGCCTCCTGCCCTCCCGGCACGTACACGATCCGCGTGCAGTCGGGAGTCCCCGGCGCGTGGATTTTCGATTACAGCGACTACTTCACGATCAAAGCCTGCCCGTCCCAGACCGTGGTGCAAAGCGGCACTCAGGGAACTTTCAGCAATCCCGGGCCAGCAGTCCTGGGGGTGGTCACAAAACCCACCGCCAAGGTTCCGAACCTGCAATTGACCAGCTATGCTACCATCACTTCTTTCAAGGTCAACGGCCAATCGACCAGTTCCCACACAAACCGCATCGTCTGCCACCGCGAGCCGCATATCGTTCTGTATGCCAATGCCGTCAGTTCGGTAACGCCGATCTCATACCGCTTCAAAATAGATATAACCAATCCCTATGACGCGTACGTGCGAAACATCTACGACAGCAACTGGATCAGCCAGAACCAGAAGAATTTCACGATCAGCTATGCCCAGGCCCTGGACAAAATCTGCCCGAACGGCATCCCGGCCGGAGAAACGATACGCATGATGTATTACGGAGAAATAACCGTATATGCCAAAAATGACAGCCAGAGCGAACAACCTCAATCAAAAATACACGCCATAAAATTCTGGATAGATTAATAAAAAGTATTTCTTGATTGGGCGCCCTTCGTCCGATCTGCTGACGCGGAGATCGCGGCGAAAGGCGGGCTTGCTTTTTTCTGCCGGCAGGCAAAGGCCGGCTTCTATAAATTGACATTACAGCGTCTCCGTGTTATAAAATGTGAGGAAGACAAAATTTATCATTTTACATATAGACTTGCTATAGTAGAAAACTTCATTGGAAAAATGATCAATCTAGTAATTCATTAAAGAGTTCAAGGAGAAAAAATGAAAAGTTCAAAATGGACACTCTTGACGTTCCTTTTCCTGATAAACTGGCAACTCGCGGCTCAGAGCCTGGTACTGAACGCACCCAACGGCGGCGAAACGCTGATCCTGGGCCAGACCTGCCAGATCAAGTGGACGGCGAACGGCATTAACCAGAAGGTCAAACTGCAGCTGCACCAGGGTGGCACAGTGCTGGGTATCATCGCCAACAACCTGGATGCCGTGCCTTCTACCTATACCTGGACCATCGGCCGCTACGGTGGAAACACCGCGGCAGCCGACACCAATTACCGCATCCGCATTGTGACCACGGACAACGCCAAGGAAGATTTCAGCGACCGGAAATTCTCCATCGCAGCCGGGTCTTTGTCCGCGCCCCCGGCCCCACCCACTTCCTTAAATATTGCCGGGGCGCCGCCCGCGTCGACTATGCTGACGATCAGCAAACCCAACGGCGGCGAAAGCTGGCAGCAAGGCGCTGCCGGCAACATCACCTGGAACGCCTCGGGGCTGAGCGGCAGCAACCGCCTCGAGCTCTGGAAAGGGAACACCAAGGTCGGCAACATCGTTCAGAACCTCACTTCCGGCCCCGGCGACCACGCCTGGACCATCGGCAATCTCGAAGGGGGAGGCAAAGCCGCCCCGGCCAGCGGCTACAAGGTCAAGATCATCAACAGCGGCGGCCAGGAAGACATGAGCGACAGGGATTTCACCATCACCCCCGAAATACGGAATCCGCATCTTGCCCCGAAGGGCCCCCTGCAGATAAATCACCCCAACCTCCAGCCGCAGAACAACATAGTGAACATGGAGATCGTTCCCTACGCCGTGATCACCTCCTTTGCGGTCAACGGCCGGACTTCTTCCCCCCTCCAGGATCTGATCGAATGTCGGAAGAGCCAGGGAATTGCCTGCCAGACAAGCGCGTTTAGCAAGACACTGCCCATTATGTACCGTTATACCCTGTATCTGGAAAGTCCGTACAATTCGCATCGCTACCTTATCTACCAAGGCGCATGGCTCCCCCAAAGCAATTTCACGATGAATCTTCAAAATATCGGAGTACTGGGCAAGCTTTTCCCCGATGGTTTAAACGGCAAACCGGTCCCGATGGCGGTGTACGGTTCGGTCGGGGTCGAGGCAAAGAACAACAGCCAAACCGAAGCCCCGCAAATGAGGATTCTTGAAATCTATTTCTATTTGTAAAAAAGAGGCGGCTCCGGCTGAATTTTATTTGTTTGGGCAGGGACGATAGCGTAAATCATTTCATTGGCCGATGAGAAGTGACAGCAAAATTGACATTAAAATTTCAACATGTTATAGAAAGAGGGGAGGTAACATGCCAACAAAAAGAACCGTAATGCGAAGCTCCAAGGGAACCAAACTCTATGCCGTGCGCGATGCCAAGGGCCGTTTCAAGGATATCCAAAGTTACAAACGCTCCCACGCCATGGATATCAAGCGCAAAAGCAAAGACGAACTGGCCAAGGCCGCCAAGGCGAAAGCCAAACCCAAGGTCAAGCCCAAAACCAAGCCTGTCGTCAAAGCCAAGGCCAAACCGGTTGTCAAATCAAAAGCCAGGCCGATCGTTAAAAGCAAAGCCAAGACCGTTGTCAAAGCCAAGGCGAAAACCGTAAAGGCCAAAAAGACCAAGAAGTAATTCTTTCCAGAATCGAAAAGCAAACCAATGCCCGAAAGTTTTTTTGGCGGGAATAAGCAATATCTGCCGCAGCAGATTCGCCCAGCAATGGGATTTGCGGCTGGCGATTCAGAAAAAACAGCCAGGTAAAATTCCTCAGGGAATTCATGTCGTTTGCAACGCAGTGTGCAAACTCTCCGGAAGCCGACTTTCGCACCGGCCGGAAGCAGAATCAGGCCAGCATTTGTTTTTTCCCTCGGCAACGCCTTACCGGAGCAGATTTTTTTGCCGGAAACCACTTTTTCGAGGCAGCGTTTTGGAATATAATAGATGGCAATGACCCATGAATCAGATAACCGGGATTTGAAAACAGCCAAGGACGATACCAATCCGTTCGGTCGCGCGGCCTTAAGGCGGTCTTTGAAATTCCGGCATTGGGCAATCGGCATAGCTGCGGCGGCGATTGTCGTTCTGGGATTGATATTGATTTTTCGGCCAGCCCTTGCTGAGCGGGAACCGGCCATCAACCCGCTCGATGCTGCCAAAGGGCAAGAACAAAGAAAACAGCCTGCCATGTTCAAGGACAGGCTCGCGGCTCAATTACAGGTCAACGAGATCATCGCCATGGAAACGGTCGCCCGCCGCGACAAACAGATGCTCCTGGAGCTTTTTGGAAAACTTCAGGAAACAAGCCCCGTCGACATTCGCGATTGGGATTTCAGCAATTTATCTGAAGGACAAATGGAAACCCTCCGGCAAAGAGCGCGGAGCGGCGAACCGACAAGCGCCGACTTCCTTGCCTTGTCCAGCAGATACCATTCCTTGAAGAACCGCATCAGCGGTTTGGAAAAACGTCTGGGCCAACCCAGGGTCGTGGTAAGCGGCGATACCCATTTTCAGATCGTCTACGATTTTTTATCGGTCCGGACCGGCAAGTCCGCCGCGGAAGCACAGCGGATCATCCAGGACACGCAATTCCAGGACCCCCTGCTTCCCGGCTTCAAGGTGTGGAATTTCTGGCTGCCCGACGGATTCTGCACATTCGTCACCCAGGGAACCGCTCACCTGACCCCCGCGGAGACTGCCCGCCAGGCAAAAGAAACGGCACTGGTTCGTTTGAATTCACTTTTCTACATCAGCGGATCGGTCACCGGTCTCCATGAGCGTAAAACCCTTATCAGCGGTTTTTTGAAAAGCACGCGCCTGGCTGAAATCTCCCCCGGCCAGTTCCGACTCTCCATTGATTTGCGCAGCCAGCAGCACATCCGGGTCCAGGCCGCGGCGCTGCAATTGAAAAAAGTATCGGCCCTGACGATTTTTCCGCGTGAATTCAACGCCGGCAAAGATTACGCGGTTCGCTTGGGTCCCCGGGGCAATTGGATACAAGTCACTATTTTGAAAAAAAGGATTTTCCGCGGCCGGCGTATCGTCATTGCCGTAGAATAAGCAATCTGTCAGCAACCGGGCGTTTTCAAAAAATCTAAACTACCGATCAATTTCTATCGTTTGTTCGCGTTCTCCGCCGAGCGAGACATGGCTGACGCCTACTCCGGTAAAATCCTCGATAAAACTCAGGTAGGAACGAACTTGCCGCGGCAGATCACCCAGACGGCGGATGGCGCCGAGATTTTTCCGCCAGCCGGGTAGAACCTGATACACCGGCCGAACCCGGCTCAGGGCATCGGCATGCGAGAAAAAATCGTCGCCGCGGCCGTCAGCGCTTTCATAGGAAGTGGCCACTTGTATCTCAGCCGACTCATCGAGCACATCGAGCTTGGTGATAAAAAGGGAATCCACACCGTTGACCTGAACGGCATATTTCAGCGCCACCAGGTCCAGCCACCCTACCCGCCGCGGCCGACCGGTGGTGGAACCGTATTCGTTGCCCCGTTCACGCAGCATGCTGCCGCATTCATCCTTCAATTCCGTGGGGAACGGCCCTTCGCCCACCCGCGTGGTATAGGCCTTGGAGATGCCGATTACCTTGTCCACGGCCTTGGGAGAGAGGCCTGTCCCTGAAAAGACCCCGGCGATGGTGGTATTCGACGAAGTAACGAAGGGATAGGTGCCCAGATGAATATCGAGCAGCGTGCCCTGGGCTCCCTCAAAAAGAATATTTTTCTTTTCCACGAAAGCCCGCCGCAGCAGGTGGGCGGCATTGGCGATATAGGGCTTGAGAAAGATCCCGGCTTGCAGGTATTGGTCTATGGCCTGGTCAAAATCCTCGACCGGATGACCGTGCGCCTTGAAAAGGCGCCGATAATAATCGGCCAGGATCGCGATCTTTGAGCGGAACACTTTCTCCTGCAGCAAGTCCTTGACAAAAAGAGCCCGACGTCCGACGACATCCTCATAGGCAGGCCCGATGCCGCGCCTGGTCGTGCCGATGCGCTGGTAGCGGGAATCTTCAAAAACCACATCCAGCTGCTGGTGGAAAGGAAGGATCAGCGGCGCATTTTCGCCCAAGATCAGGTTCTGCATGGACAATCCCAGGCTGCGGGCATTTTGGATTTCCTCGACGAGCTGCAGCGGCTGGACCACCACGCCATTGGCGATCACCGCCAGGCAGCCGGGATAAAAAATGCCTGAAGGCAATACGTGCAGAACGACTTTTTGGCCCTGGTAATAGACAGTGTGCCCGGCGTTGTGCCCGCCTTGAAAACGCGTAACCACATCAAAAGAACCGGCCAGGTAATCTATGGCTTTACCTTTTCCTTCATCGCCCCATTGCATTCCCAGTACCACAGTGTTCATTCGTCCCCCATCAGCGCACCTTGACTATCAAAATGGTAAAATCATCGCGAAATTTTTTATTGCGGCTGAAATCCTTTATTTGTTTGTACAAGCGGTTGCTCAACTCCGCTGCCGAAAGCTGCGTGTTGGCAATTAGAAAATCCATAATGGTTTTCTCACCGAATTCTTCGCCCCTGGAATTCTCCGCTTCGAATACGCCGTCGGTGAAAGCGCAGACAATATCGCCGCTGCGCAGCGGCACGGTCTCCTCCTGGTAAATGCCGCTGTCGCTGAAACCGAGCAGCATGCCACCCGCCTCAAGTTTCCTGACGCTTTTGCCTGAAATCAAGAAGGGGGCGCTGTGCCCGGCATTTACATAGGTAATTGCCGGATTTTCATCATTGAGCAGCATCCAGAACAATGTAATGAAGCGGCTGGCTCGGGTGATTTCATGGATGAAGGAGTTGGCTTTGCCGATGAATTGAGCCGGCTTGAACAGGTATAACTCATTCATGGAATGAAATATGGCCTGGCAGGAAGCGGCCAGCAGCGCTGCAGCCAATCCCTTGCCCTCCACATCGGCCAACACCAGCGGCTGTATGTTTTTTTTCTTTTTCAGGATATCATAATAATCGCCGCCAACTTCCTGAATGGGCTCATAAATAACAGCAATATCGTAATTTTGTAGCTGCGGCAGCCCCTGGGGCAGCAGCGACAACTGGATGTCGCGGGCGATCTTGATCTCGTGCTCCAGCTTCTTTTTCTCGAAGATCTGGGCCAGATAGCGGATGTTGTCCAATTCGATCAGCATGAAGCGCGAAAGGATATAAGCGAATTCAAAATCTTCCTGTTCCAGGTCACGCCGGTTGAATTTGCGCCCCAAGCCCAGGATAAGGGTTCTTTTTTTACTCTCGGAAATATTGAGCAAATAGTGGATCTGCCGGCCCAGCAACAGTTTTTTTAAGGCATCAAGGTCCTGGGGCAGGTCTGCCACTTCACGGCAAGAAGCAGCGGTTATGGTTTTTTTTAGTTTTTTTTTGAGCAACTGGGCTTCCGCTTCATTCAGG
>SPCN01000104.1 GCA_004525465.1 Chrysiogenales bacterium
AGTCAGCGCCTGCGCAAGTTTTTCGACGGCTGGATCTATACACGCCAGCTGCCGGAAGTCAGTTATCAGGTCAACTGCGCCGGAGCGATCGCCGAGATCACCTTCAGCCAAAAAAACAGCGATTTCGTTTTCCCGGTCAGCCTAAGCATTGCCACGGCCGAGGGCAAGTACGTCCGCACCCTGATCGTCGAGGAAAAGGTCCAGAAATTCAAAATAGTTGAAAACACCCCCATCCAATCGATTGAAATCGATGCCGGGGTTGCACCTATTAAATTGCTGGATTAATGAAAAAGAAGCGTCTGATTACGATTGTTTTGGCTGTTTTATCAATCTTGGCTTTCATGGCGTGCGGCAGCCGAAAAACCGCTCATTTCAACCTGCTGGTCATAACCCTTGACACCACGCGAGCCGACGGCATCGGCGCCTATGGCAACCGGGATGCCGCCACCCCCCATATCGATCGCCTGGCTGAAAAAGGGATCATGTTCCGCAATTGCTATACACCGGTCCCCTTGACCCTGCCTGCCCATTGTTCGCTTTTCACCGGCCGCTATCCCCTGGCCCACCAGGTCAGGAACAACGGAACTTATTTCCTGCCGGAGACACAAACCACTTTGGCCGAGATTCTGAAGGAAAATAACTACCGCACCTTTGCCTTTATCGCTTCATTCACCTTATTGTCCAAATTCGGACTGAATCAGGGTTTTGAGTTCTATGATGAAACCTTCAAGCAAAAACAGACCATCATCAATTACCATGACGAAATTCCTGCGGCTGAAATAACTAAAAAATTCGCGGCCTGGCTCGAAAAAAATCATGAAAAAAAATTTTTCACCTGGCTCCATTTTTTCGACCCGCACAGCCCGTATCAGCTTCACTCCGAAGTGGACAGCAAGTTCTCACGGTCGGAAAGGCTTAAATATGAAGGGGAAATCGCTTATGTGGACATGCATGTCGGGAAAGTCATCCGGCTCCTTGAGGAAAAAAGAATTTTGGAGCGAACGGTCATTTTGATCGCTGGAGATCATGGAGAAGCTTTCGGGGAACACAAAGAATTCGGTCATGGAATATTTTGCTATGAAGAGAGCCTGAAAGTCCCACTAATCCTTTACAATCCCATTTTATTCGCAAAAAGCAGGAAGATTGACAGCCGCGTCAATCTGGTGGATGTCATGCCTTCGCTTCTCCACTACTTGGCAATCGAATGCCCTGAAAGAGTTCAGGGAAAAAGTTTTCACAACCTGGTTGCCGGGGAAAAAGAAAAGCGGTCAAGGGATGTGTACTTCGAGAGCCGTTTCGGCATGGAAACCAACAACTGGGCTCCCATCACGGGAATGATCGTGGACGATTACAAATATACCTCGCTGATCGAGCCGGAACTGTATGACCTTGGGCAGGATGCCGCGGAACGGATCAACCTGTTCAAGGAGAAAAATATTCTTGCCAAAAAACTTGATAAGCAGCTGCGCCAGTATATCATTGATTATTCTTCATCCGAAAAAACAGGCAAGCGCGAGCTCAGCCAGGATGATTTTGAAAGTCTGAGATCGTTAGGTTATATCTCTTCGGTTTCGGCAAAAGCCAAGGAAATGATCGATCCCAAAAAAGGGTTCGACCTCTATGCCCAAGTCGAATTGCTGAAGGAAAAAGTCAAGGCCGGAAATTATCCGCAAGCGCAGGCTGAACTTGAGCAGATCATTATGGGCAATCCGGGCGTGCAACTGCCCAATTTTTTCGAATTGGAATTCACGATAAAAAAAAATATAGGCCGAATGAGCGAAGCCTACGCTACTTTGGAAAAAGCCATCACCATTTTTCCGGACCATGAATCATTCAAGATGATTTTGGCAACGGAGTTAGTTTTTCAAAATAAATATTCCAGGTCGAAAGAATTATGCCGGGACATTCTGAATAAAAACCCCCGCTTCGCCGCCGCTTTGATTTTGCTGGGAGACATTTCCCGAAAACAAAACAACCGGGCAGAAGCAGTCGAGTTTTACAGTCAAGCCTTGAAAATCGAGCCGCAGAACACGCGCTTAAAAGTCGTATTGTCCGAACTGGAGAAGAGATTGGCTGATCCCCAGCGTGGTTTCCGCACGGCAACTGAGACCAAAAATGATGGGCTGAATTTGCCGGATGCAAGGCGCATTGAAGCCATGGCGGAAACGGCCTTGGCGTTGATCGATGGCAATCGGCTGGATCAGGCCCGCGAGATTTTAGAAAAGCTACTGCGATTGGACCCGGAGAATGCCGATGCCCTGGTCAATATCGGAACTGTTGAATTCCGGACCGGTGCATTTGCTAAGGCCATGAAGTATTATCAAAAAGCCATCAAAATAAATCCCGGGCACGCCCTGGCTTTCAGCAACATGGGCATGGTTCATTTCAGCTTATTTCAAAGGGATAATGGTCGTTCAGTTTTGGAACTGGCCTTGCAGTATTTTAACAAGTCCATTCAATTGGATCCCAATCTCAGTGACGGATACAATGGCCGGGGGGCTGTATATCTGCTATTGAATGAAAATAAAAAAGCCGTGCTGGATTTTAAAAAAGTGATCGAATTAAAACCCGAATATATTGATGCGTACTTCAACATTACATATGCTTTGATGAAAGGCGGACGAAAAAAAGAAGCAATTGATATTTTGGCGCGTTTCAAGAAATCTTTTTATGAGAAACTTAATCCCAAAGATCAAAATGAGTTGAATCTTTTGATTTCGGAGATCAATTCTTGAAATAGTCGCATTGTCTGAGTGGGATTGCGTTCCGGGTCGAGGCTTAAAAGCAAACGATATGCGAGCTATTTAAAAAAATTGCGCTGGAATTTTTGTTTATTCTGGATTTTATGGCTGCAATGATGTATCCTATTAGATTGAAGGAGAATGGTGGACCTAAATTTAATGAGGTTTTGATGCTTGAAGATTCACTGATTGAATCGGGAGGCAGGCGCGAACCCAGCCGCAAATGGCTGTTTATGCCCGTTTCCCTGCTGCTGCACGTCCTGGCCATTGCCGCCCTGGCGGTCGTCCCGTTGCTGCTGGCCGAGAAAAATCTGCCCGAGATCAAGGTAACCAATGTTTTGGTCATCACTCCGCTTTTGCCGACGCCGCCGCCGCCGCCCCCGCCGCCATTTGGTAGAGGCAGAGGCTCGGGAGTGGCCAAAGCCCCGGACGGAAAAAAAGAGATAAAACCGCCCGTTTTCGCCGGCAGGCTGATCGCCCCCATCGAAGTACCTGTGACCATCGAAGAAGATGATAGCGATTTCGGCGTGGAGGGCGGAGTTCCCTGGGGAGTTCCCGGCGGGGTTGAGGGAGGGGTTGAGGGCGGTGTGGTCGGCGGCGTTCTGGGCGGCGTGCTGGGCGAACCCCTGCCCAACGAGCAACCCTTTTTCGTCAGCGGCAAAAATGTTCCCAAATTGGTCAAGCAGGTCAAACCGGAATACCCTCAGGAAGCCTATGCGGCTCGCATGCAGGCGGTCGTTATCGTTGAGGCCATAACCGATATCTACGGCCGGGTGAGTCGGGCCCGGATCATCAGCGGCCATCCCGTTTTCTACGAAGAGGCACTGATTGCCGTCCGCAAATGGCTGTACGAACCATATATCGTCAACGGCATTCCCCGCCCGATCTATTTTACCGTGACCATCACCTTCGGACTGACCTCCAATTAACCAGAGGTTATTTATTTATTGATCTGCTCGCGCAATGTTTGCGCAAGAAATTCAGCCAAGCGGGGAAGTATCTTTTTTACCGGCGCGGAAAGTTTGTTTCCAGGCATCAGGTTGCGCGGCTGTATGCCGACCAGGATGACCCGGGCCGGAAGGGAGGTGCCGAGGAAACGCATCAGCAGGCGCAGGGGCAGATGGTGGCTGGTCATGTCCCCGACGGCAATGGAACTTTCGTCGGCCAGGAAGACCGTACCGGGGGGCAAACAGTGATCCACGGCGTCCAAAAGGATCACATGGCTGGGTACGAAAGCGCGAATGACGCCCGTGAAATTTTCCGGGGCTTCGCCGCCGCTGGCGATGCGGATGTCAGGATGGGCCGGAAGTTTTTTGGCCAGGGACCGCGCCAGGGCGACGCCCAGGCGGTCGTCGCTTTTCCAGTTCATGCCGATGCCGAGCACAAAAATCTTCTTGGCCCCCTGGAGCTGCATCCGCAGTTTTTCCGGAAAACTCTCGGCACAGGGGAACGGCATACCTGAACTGTCTACGGGCGTCGCAATGGAAGGTTTTCTGGCAGCGATGGTCGGGGTTACTTGTATTCGATCTTCAGCTGGTGGCGATTCAGGACGGCCGTTTCGAATTCGCCGTCCATGTGATAGGTCTTGGTCGGGCAGGAGTCGACGCACTGGGCGCAGTGGATGCAGCGGTCGTTATGCAGGATCATCTTGAATTTCTTTTCGGTTTCGGAGACGCGGATGATGTCGATGGCCTCGGCCGGGCAGTCATTGACGCAGATCATGCAGCCGATGCACTTGGGCGGGTCGAAGACCACGTTGCCGCGGAAATCCTTGGGCACAGGATCTTTCTCGAAAGGATACTTGACCGTGACCGGTTTCTTGAAGAGATGGCGCAGCAGTTCGGGCAAAAATATACCGGGTTTGATGCTCATAATTCCATCCCCTTGATGATGATGACGATAAACAGCTGCAGCACGGCCAGCGGTGCCAGCCAGCGCCACGAGAAGTTTATCATCTGGTCGATGCGGATGCGACTCAGGGCGGCGCGCATGGCCGTCAGCAGAAAGATGATGAAGAGGGTCTTGAGAATGAACCAGGCCAGCCCCGGCAGCAGGCCGCCCGGAAAGCCGCCCATGAACACGGCAGCGATCAGGCCGGCGCCCACGACCATTTCGATGTCGCCCAGCAGCCGGAAAAAAGCCAGCTTCTTGCCGGAATATTCGGTGAATTGGCCGCCGACAATTTCAGTTTCGGCGTGGGGGATGTCGAAGGGCACCCGCTCCAGCTTGGCTTGCAGGGCGATCACGGCGATGAAAAAGCCGATGATGTTGACCAGCATGAGCAGTGGCCTGTTTTGGTAAAAGCGGGCGATCTCCAGGATGCGCCAGGAATCGGCCAGCACGGCCGGGGAGAGCAGGGCCAGCAGCATCGGGATCTCGTAGCCGAAAAACATGGTCAGCACGCGCACGCCGCCGATGGCCGAGAAGAAGTTGGTCGAATGCCAGCCGGCCAGGAAAAAGATCAGTGTGGGCAGGCTGAGCAGGTAGAACAACACGATCAGGTCGCCGGAGAATGAATTGAAAGAGGGCGCTTCACTGTAGTGCCAGACCGGAAGATATAGGGCCGCGGTGCAGACGATGGCCAGGGAGAACACAGGCAAGGCCGAGAACATGTGTTTGTCGGCCTTTTCCGGAACAATGTCTTCCTTGGCGAAGAGCTTGATGATGTCGGCGACCGGCTGCAGGATGCCGGAGCGGCCGGTGTGCAGGGGGCCGATGCGGTTCTGCATGCGGGCGTAGAGCTTGCGGTCGAACCACTCGCAGAAGGTGGAATAGACCAGCAGGAAGATCAGACCCGGATAGACCAGGATGTAGAGAAGGGGCTTTAAAATGGCCATGCTGAATCCTTTTTCTTAAAATTGATTTTTTTGTATCGGTCGTTCGCCATGGCGCGCAGCTGGCTGAAGCTGAGGACCTTGCTTTCGCCGCTGCGCGGGTTGTCCAGCTGGACCAGGCGTTCGGCGCAGCAGATGCAGGGGTCGATGGCGGCGAAGATCAGCGGGATGTCTGCGATGAAACCGTTCTTGAGCATCGCGATGGTAGCCGCATAGTTGGCCAGCGTTGGGGCGCGCACTTTCAATCTTTCCGGTTTGTCCGAGCCGTTGCTCTTGATGTAATGGACGTTTTCGCCGCGCGGCGCTTCGTAACGCGAGTACACTTCGTTTTCCTTGACCTTGCGCGGGGCCTTGACCTTGAACGGCCCTTCGGGCAGGTTCTTGAGCAGGAACTCGATGATCTTGTACGATTCCAGCAATTCCTTGACTCGAACCACGGCCCGGCCCAGCACGTCGCAACTGTCGGCGGTCGCTACTTCGAAGGGTATCTCATCGTATACGGCGTAGGGATCGTCCTTGCGTACGTCCATGGGCACGCCCGAGGCGCGCAGGGTGGGGCCGACAGCGCAGAGGGCGATGGCTTTTTCCTTGCTTAACTTGCCAACGCCGGCGAGCCTGTTAGCGAAAGTTGGCTCGCTGGCCCCGATATTCAAATAGTATTCAGTCCTGGTTTTCAACAGGCCCAGGGTGTCGAGGATTTTCTTTTTCTGCAACTCGTCGATGTCGCGGCGCACGCCGCCGAAGGTGTTCATCGAATAATGGACGCGGTTGCCGGTGATCCAGTCGAGAATGTCCATTACCACCTCGCGGTCGCGCCAGGTGTACATGAAAAAGGATTCAAAGCCCGCTTCCTGTCCGGCTACGCCCAGCCAGAGCAGGTGGCTGTGCACCCGTTCCAGTTCGCAGATCAGGGTGCGGATGTATAGGCCGCGCCGGGCCGGTACCAGTTCCATCAGTTTTTCCACTCCCTGGGTGTAGCAGGTCTGGTGGGAAAAGGAACAGATGCCGCAGATGCGTTCGGTCAAGTAGAGGTTCTGGATGAAGGTCCTGCTTTCGGCCAGTTTTTCGATGCCGCGGTGGTTGTAGCCCAGTTTCAGGTCGGCGTCGCGGATGATCTCCCCTTCCAGGGTCATGCGCAGGCTGATCGGTTCGTGCAGGGCCGGGTGCTGCGGGCCCAAAGCGACTTTGAATTCCATCATTCACCTCCGGGGATGATTTCAGCGGGGCGTTCGTAATGCCAGTCTTTGCGCAGGGGGTACTGCCCGGCCGGCCAATCGTCGGCCAGCAGCAGCGGCCGTGGGTCGGGGATGTTTTCGACCACCAGACCGAACATGTCCTGGAGTTCTCGTTCGTACAGGATGGCTCCCGGAATGACAGCGCAGATGCTGGGGATCTTCGGTTCGCTGCGGGGCGTCAGGATGCGTACATTGACCGTGGCTATGTCGTTGGACATGTGGTAGACCACCTCAAAGTTCTCTCCCAGGTCGACGCCGCTGATCGTGCCCACATGGGTGAAGCCGAACTGCTCCTTCAGGTAGGTGAGGACGGCGTTCAGTTGCTCGCGCGCCACTTTGAGCTGGACACGGCGCGGCGCCGTCAGGGCAATCTCCTGTATTTTGTCCCGGATAGCGCTATTTATTTTTTCGACGATTGTTTCGGCGTTCATGTCGACCTCATTACAAAGAATTGAGGAGCTTGACCACTCCGTCAATCAGGGCATCGGGCCGGATGGGGCAGCCCGGGATGTAGGCGTTTACCGGCAGGACCTGGTCGATGCTGCCACAGGTATTGTAGGCGCCGCGGTAGACGCAGCCGGACATGGCGCAGGCGCCGACGGCCACAACGAATTTGGGATCGGGTACCTGTTCGTAGATGCGCACTACCCGGTCGCGGTTCTGCCGGGTGATGGGGCCGGTGCAGACGATGACGTCGGCGTG
>SPCN01000408.1 GCA_004525465.1 Chrysiogenales bacterium
TTCAGCCAAAGGAGAAAGCAAATGAAAACCATGCCCGCGCCGCGGTGGAGTACGCCCTGGCAGGATCAAGCGCGCAGGACAGATCTTTTGAAGGTGTTTGAGAACGGATTAAAAAAAAGTAAAAACCCGGATGAGATAATGCTTTGGGAAAGCGGAGGGATGACATGAAAAAACTGGTTTTGTTCGCTTGCCTTATTTTTCTCTATGTTTCATTGCCTGACAAGGAACCGCAAAACTGCTCCACCTTCATGCTCAAGGCAGGTCAGGAAATTTTCCTGGGTCATAACCTGGACGAATCCCCTGAATTGTTCGTGCCGGGGCTGGTCTGCATCAATCGGCGCCAGGCCTATCGCGAAGGGATCAGCTGGAACGAACTGGTCGCTCCGCCCCGGGAATATGAAAAAGCGATCGTTGCTTTTGAAAAGAAACCCACTCCCAAGCTCAGCTGGATTTCCAAATATGGCTCCGTCACCTTCAATAGCGAAGGCGTCGATTTCCCCGACGGTGGCATGAATGAAAAGGGTTTGGCCGTTTTCGAGATGAGCTTGGGGGAGAGCCGCTACAAATACGACCCAACGCATCCCACTTTATTCATGTCGCTGTGGATCCAGCACCAATTGGACAATTGCTCGACCCTTGATGAGGTCATCGGCAATGCCGAGCAAATCAATCTTCAGGGCTGGTCATGGCATTACTTTGTCGCTGATCGAAACGGCGATTGCGCGATCATCGAGTTTCGACAGGGAGAGGCCGTTGTTCACAAGGATCTCGCTTATCCCATTCTGTGCAATGACCAATACTCCCAGGAACTGGAGCGGCTGAAATACTTTCAGGGTTTTGGCGGCATGATCCCTCTGGAACTGAATTTTTCAAGGCTGCCGCGTTTTGTGAAGGCCGCAAAGATGTTAAAGGATTTTGAAAGGTCGATACAGGCGGCGCCCAAGGACCAGGCACTGAAGATCCTGGATGAGATCAAGATCAAGGATTGGAACAAGTGGGGCATTCTGATCGATGTCAAAAACATGATTTTCTATTTCCATACGGGCGATAACAAAAAACTCCGTTATTTCGCCCTGAATAATGCAGATTTCTCCATGGAAAAAGGCGACAGGATCCTCGATATGCATGCCGACCTTTCCGCTGACGTGAAAGCTCATTTTGTCGCTTACACCTATGAAAGAAACCTGGAGCTCACCAAGAAAAGAGCCGGCATACTGTTCGTCGAGCGCTTGAAGGGGCTTGAGAAGAACGGCATCAATGCCAGGATTTATGCCGAGCGCTTTGCCGATTACTCGCGACGGATGCGCAGGAAATAGAAGCAGGCAGGAGAAACCGGGACGGATCGTGAAAAGGGTCATTTTACTGTTTTCTTGACAAACAAAAATCCGATCCTATAATTGTGAAGTGAATGGACTAGCGGCAAAAAATAATAGTTGGTGCTGCAAAAAGGATTAAAAATGTCATTCCTGACTAAAATCATTGAAATCATTGCTCTTTTTTCCCCTCTTTTATTAACCGCATTAGGTTTCGGGGTGCTGCTTTGGAGTGTGCATCGTATTCTTATCGGGCGGCACTCCAACCTCGGAAATGAGCGCATGTTTCCCCGGCAACTCGTTATATTGGGGTTGACCATTGCCGGTGTCGTGGCAATAGTGCTCGCTCTTCCTGTAAGCGTGAGCTCCCGTAACCAGATTATTTGGGTTATCGGCCTGGTGGTTTCGGCCATCTTCGCCTTTTCATCAAGCACCATTTTCGCGAATCTCATGGCCGGGATTTTGCTTCGTATTACAAAGCCGTTCCGCATCGGCGATTTTGTTTATGTTCGTGACTACTTTGGGCGAGTTTCTGAAAGGGGGCTGTTCGATACGGAAATTCAATCGGAGAATCGGGAGCTTATTGCCATCCCCAATACCTACTTGATCTCCAACCCCATTTCCACGGTTCGCAGCTCAGGCGCCATTGTTACCGCGGCTCTTTCTCTGGGTTATGATGTTCATCATTCTAGGGTTGAACCCCTTTTGCTAAAAGCCGCGGAAAAAAGCGGGCTGGAAGAGCCCTTTGTCCATATTTTGGAACTCGAAAATTATGCGATTAGGTACCGTGTCTCCGGAGTTCTCAGCGAAGTGAAAGGACTTATCACGGCTCGTTCGAATCTGTACCGGGCGGTATTGGACGTGTTGCACGGTCACGGCATCGAGATCACCTCTCCGGCCTACATGAATCAACGCCGTTTGGCAGAAGACAAGCAATGCATCCCCGCGCCGATAGCGGAGAAACCGGCGGAGCAAGCCCCTGCCGCTGAGGAGATCATGTTTGACAAAGCGGAGCAAGCCCAGCAGAAAGAAAATGAAAAAAATGACTTGCTAGAAAATATTAAGCAATTGGAAAAGGAGCTCAAGGAAGAA
>SPCN01000475.1 GCA_004525465.1 Chrysiogenales bacterium
CATCATACACTATTACCAACTGGGTGCCGGTGACTCTTAGCCTGGCAATACCGGCCTCGTCCGAAATGTAAACATAGTTCTCGCGCACGGTCCACTTGAGACCTGCCTGCTGCGTCACAAGGTCGAGAATGGTCTTTATCGTGGAGTCCGTCAACTGCAGCGTTACCGTCTGCTCTGGACCGGGCATCATCAGGGGGTCGACGACTATGTTGAAATTGCCGGTCGTCCTCAGCAGGTCCACCATCGCCATGAAGGGCTGGCCGGTGAAGTCGAAGTACGGAATCGGTTTCTGCATCTTCTTCCCGATTTCCTGGGCGGCCAGATTCCCCGTGGGCTTCTGCAACTGTCTTTGCAGGTAGATCTCCTCTTCCTGCGGCTGCGACGTGGGAGTACCGATGTACAAGGTCCTGCCCGCCATCTTCTCCTTCCAATGAGGCGGTTACTGGAACTCAGGCGAAATGGAGAAGACCATCTGTTCGGAGACGTCCGCATGGAGCTTGTGGACGGATACGAGCCGCTGGGACTCGGCGTCGCGCTGGACTTTCTGCGCGGCCCACTGGACGACCAGATCGCTCAAGACCCTGGCGTACGCGTAGTCGGGCTTGAATTTGAGCACCGCCTCCAGGTCGGCCGCGGCGGCCCCGTAGTCCTCTAGTTTGATGTGATCGTTTGCGCGTGCCATCAGCGCGTCAACGTCGAGTTCCACACGCCTGACCGTCACCAACTGCTGTTTCCTGAGGAGCCGAGAGGCATCGGCCTCATTTTCCTTTTCAATGCCGGCCTTCTCCGCGGCGGCCAGCGGCACGATCTGTTCGAGCAGGTTGTTAGCCTCCCTGATGTAATTCTCGAAACCGTACTGAACGTTGGCCTCCGCGGTGAGCTTTGCCTGTTCGGCGAAGCCCTCGGCTGTCCGGTAATTCTTCTCGAGCATGGCCTTGCGAGCCTGCCCGAGGTAATTGCGTATCTCGCTTTCACGCGCCTGGCGCGCAGCCTCTACACTGGCCTCGAAGGGATCCTTCGGCTGCGTTATGGCCGCCAACTTCTGACTGACCGTGTCGAGCAGTATCGTCGCCTCGGTATAGTCCGGCATCAGCGCAAGTGCCTGGTACGCGTACTGCTGCGCCGCCTTGAGCTCGTTGTTTCGGTACGCATCGATGCCCGCGGCGTAGGCCGCCTGGGCCCTCGCCTTTCTTGCCGCCTGGGCATCTATCTCGGCCTCGGCCTCGCGTTTCTTGGGAGCCTTTTCGACAACCTTGACTTCCTTCTCCGCGGCCATCGGTTCCTTCTCGGCCTCCGCCATTTCCTTTGCGGGTGCGGCAGGGGCTTCCACTGCTTTCTCTTCGACGACAGCGGGGACTTCTGGAGATTTCTCTTCGACGGCGGCGGGGGCCTCGACGACCTCCGGCTCAACCATCTCGGCCATCTGCACCTGGGCCTGTTTCGCCTCGGCCTCGGCGATCTTGCCGTCTATCTTGCCGAGGTAACTGTTGAGGTTGCGCGTCTTCCAAAATCCAAGCGAGATATCGGAAGCCTCGGTGACACTTTTCACGTCCAGAAACAGCGGTCTGGCCTCGGCGTATTGCCCATTCTTGTACAGGTTTTCCGCCTCGTCGTACTGGGCAAGAAGTTTCTTCTTGAGTTCTTCCCGCTGTTCGGCTTCCTCTTTGGCCTTGGCTTCGGCGGCTGTTGCGGCCGCTTCCTTATCGGCCTTCGCGCTGGCCTGTTCGGCTTCCGCAGCCATCTTCTCGTCGGCTAGCCTCTTCGCCTCCGCCTCGTCGGCGAGCCTCTTGGTCTCGGCTTCCTGCGCGGCTTTGTTGGCGGCCTGCATTTCCGCGGCCTTCTTCTCTTCCGCGAGTTGCTTGGCATCGGCCTCTTCAGCGGCCTTCGCGATCTGCGAATCACACTTGGAAATATAAGACTTCACGCTTCTGTTCTTGAAGTATCCCAGGTCTACGTCCTGGACCTTCTGGACGTCCCTTATGCCTTCGAAAATAACCTTGGCTTCGGCATATTTCCCCTCCTTGTAGAGGGCTTCGCCGTCCGCGAAC
>SPCN01000482.1 GCA_004525465.1 Chrysiogenales bacterium
CCCTTAAACCTGATCCCCGTATCGGCTGTGGTGGAGAATACCTCATAATTTCTCATTTTTTGCCAGGTCGCGCAGCAAACGGCGGGTAAAATCGCGCGTGTCTTCACGATGCAAGGCAACATGGATCAGGGTTTCAATGTAGCCCAGGGTAGTGCCGGCATCAAAACGCCGCCCTTCGAAAAAATAGCCCAGCACCCGGCGCTTTTTCATCAATTGGATAACCGCGTCGGTTAACTGGATCTCGGCACCGGCGCCATGGGCCGTCTCCCGCAAAAGCGGGAATATGTCAGGAGTCATGATATAACGCCCGATCACGGCGAAATTGGACGGTGCGTCGGCAATAGCCGGCTTTTCCACCAGTTTTTCTATCTGGAAAACGCGCTCGGCGATGAACTTGCCCGCGGCAATGCCGTAACGGGGAATATCGGCGCGCGGCACCTCCATGAAGGCTATGACCGGGGAGCGGTACTTTTCATAGATTTCCAGCATCTGGGCCATGGCCGGTCTTTCGGATAAGATCAGGTCGTCGGGGAGTGAAATGGCGAAGGCCTCGTCCCCGACCGCTTTTTCGGCCAGGGCGATGGCGTGGCCGAAGCCCAGCGCCTGCTCCTGGCGGATATATGAGAAATTCTTGCGGTAAAACTCCTGCAGCCCGTCCAGCAGGTGTGCCTTGCGGTGGCGTTTCAGGAACTCGTCCAACTCGCGGTTGGGCGCAAAATAACGTTCCAGCGCCTCCTTGCCCGGTGCGGTGATAAAAATGAAGTCGGCCAGGCCGCTCTGCACTGCCTCCTCCAGGGCATACTGGATCAGGGGCTTGTCGATGATCGGCAGGATCTCTTTAGGGACTTCCTTGGTGGCGGGCAAAAAGCGAGTGCCCACACCGGCGACCGGAAATACGATTTTCATTGCCATGATTTATTGTAACCCGATTCGGGCTCCTTTTCAAGGATTTGGGGCTATATTCAAAACTCATCCCCCACCCCTTCTCGAGGCAAGAGAAGGGGAGAAAAGCCCGCCCCTCTCTTTGGGAAAGAGAGGGGTTGGGGTGAGTTTTTTCTTGACAGTTTTGGGGAAATAGAGTATATATGATTCTCACCGGTCATTGTAAATTAAAAAAAAGGAGTGTGATCGCAATTGGCTTTTGTAGAAATTCAGCAGGGCGAATCGTTTGAAAGCGCCCTGCGCCGATTCAAAAGAAAAGTGCAGATGGAAGCCATTATCAAGGAGATCAAAAAGCACACCGCCTATTTAAAACCAGGCGAACGCAAACGCTTGAAGGCCGCCCAGGCCAAAAAGCGCATGCGCAAACGGATGAGAAGAGACATTTCCGAGCTTTAGGAATCACTGCAAGCGGGGCGTAGCGCAGCCTGGTTAGCGCGCCTGCCTTGGGAGCAGGAGGTCGGTAGTTCAAATCTACTCGCCCCGATAATCAGGCAGGCACCCGTAGCTCAATGGATAGAGCAGCTGACTTCTAATCAGCAGGCTGCAGGTTCGAGTCCTGCCGGGTGCGTTTGACAACTCGGCATTTCCGGATCTTCTCTTATTCAATGATTGAATTCCAACGCCACTTTTTGAACACAGTGATCTTTTTAGTGCAAGTCCCTGTTAAAAATTGACTAAGCAGACAATTAAGAGTAATATATATCCATGCGAGTTATATTTCATGGATGGGTTATGAGCCGAACCGGGAAAACGGTCCGCTGGTTGGCGCTGTCGGTGCTGAGCGTTGTCCTTTTCCTGTCGCTCCCCTCCTGTGTGGTTCCTTTCGATTCCGGGGACCAGCTTTCCACCGCCGACCTCGAAGCCAGAATATTCAAGCTCGTCAACGACCATCGCCTGAATATCGGGCGTACGATCCTTGTCTGGAATGACGCCATGGCCGATGAGGAGCGCTCCCATAGCCAGGCCATTGCCAACAGCCAGGTCCCTGTCGGCCATCAGGGCTTCGAAGACCGCATCGCCCAGATCAAGAAGATCATCCCCTGGTCGGTCATCGCCGAGAATGTCGCCTCTGCCAG
>SPCN01000189.1 GCA_004525465.1 Chrysiogenales bacterium
ACCGGCAGCCGAAGGGCCAAGGCCGATGTAAGGTTGATTTTTCCAATATTTCAGGTTATGTCGCGAAGCCTTTCCCGGCCGGCAGAAGTTGGAGACTTCGTAGTGGTCGTAGCCCAGGTCAAGCAGGCTTTGCCGGGCCTGGAAATAGAGGCGGGCGTCCCTTTCGTCGGCAGCCTGGCGCGGTACCCATTCCAAGATATAGACTGAAACGTGGGCGGGTTTCAATGTTTCGATTTGGCGAAAATTCCGTTCCATGCTCCTGGATGTCTGGGTTTCCAGGCCGATGATCAGGTCGAGGCTGATGTTGGTGAAACCGGCGTCCCGGTCCTGCTCCATGGCCTGCAGCGCTTGAGCGGCGCTGTGCGTCCTTTTCAGGCAGCGCAGGTCGCGATCCTGGAATGACTGGACGCCGATGCTCAGGCGGTTGACGCCCGCGCGCAGGAATGCCTTCAATTGCGGTGCATCAAGGTCTTCCGGGTTGGCTTCCAGCGTGATCTCGCTTTTTTTGTCGATTGGGAAATTTTTCGCCGTTGCTTCCAGTAGGGCCGATATTTGCGGTGGGGTCAGCAGCGAGGGCGAACCGCCGCCGATATAAACCGTGTCAAATGGGCGGCCGGGATCCCGACGCCGGCGGATTTCCCGCGCCAGGTATCCGAGATATTCGTCGGCTGATTTCTGCCGGTATTTTTTCCTGAAAAAATGGCAGTAGAAGCAGCCGCGGCGGCAGAAGGGAAAATGGATGTATAATCCGCTTTTTATCAAATCAGAACCAGGCGTTTTTTTTCGATCCAGCCGGCGATCTGGGCGGAAGCGCTGACCTGCACCCAGTCGCGGTAGCGGTCGATGATGCGGACTTCCAGGCCGGGGTCGACCTTGAACAGCACGGTGTTGTCCTCGCCCGGGCCGCTGCGTAGCAGAGAGTTTTCCTCCATGATCATGGCGCTGCCGCTTTGGCCGAGGGCGGCCACGCGGCTGATGTGATAGGCTCCGAGGGCCAGGATCAGCAAGAGCGAGAAGGCCGCGGCGTAAAGGATTTTTTTATTTCTTCCCCTGATCAGCAGCAGAAAAAATGAGATGTTCAGCAGCAGCAAGGCCAGCAGCAGCATGGCGCTTAACGTGTTCAGGCTCAGTTTGCTTTCCAGGACCTGCAGGCTGCGGGTGACGAAATCTGGTTTGGCAGGGGGCGCGACGGCGGGGAAGTGGCGGTCGACCATGGCGATGTTTTTAGAGATGGCAGGGTCGAAGCGGCGCAATTTCCGGGCCTGCAAATAGTAGATCTTGGCTGACAGGAAATTCTCCAGTTTGTAGTGGCAGTTGCCGATGTTGAACAGCACCTTCCAGTTCGTAACCTGGCGGCTGATGCCCAGGTAAAGGGGCAGGGCGGCGGCGAATTTGCCTTCTTCATACAAGCGGTTGGCGGCAGCGAAGTCCTCCTGGACTCCGGCGCCCGCGACCGCGGCCAGCAGTGCCAGCAGAGCGCAAAAAAGGATCGTTTTTTTTTGTTTCATTTCAGCTTCTTGTCGATTTCCCTGAGCAGTCCGCGCAGGGTTTCCAGGTCCTTTTTCAGCTCCAATGCCGATTTTTTGTGCTCCGAGAACTTGGCCAACTCGGACTGCGACTTGATGAACAGGAATTTTTCGGCCATGGCGGCGGCGACCTGCCGCTGGCTGAAGATCTCGGCGATCTTGCGGTTGGAGATCTCGGCCAGGCCCAGACCGCTCTTTGCCTGGAAGTAGGCCTCCAGGAGCGGGGCGATGTCTTCGCCGTGACGGACACGGGCCAGCCGCTTGAGGGTCCGGGCCAGGACCTGCCGGTTGCGTAGCAGCGGGCTGGCGGCAATGTGGCGGTCCCAGAGTACGGTCTTCAGCAGCAGCAGCAGGTTGAAGGCGAAGAAAGCGAGAATGACGGCCGCGAACCACTTCTGGCGGTACAGGTGCCAGGATTGGTCATGGAGCCGGCCGCTGCGTATGAAATCGATGTCCTCGCCCTTCTGCACAATGGCGCTCTTAGGCAGGGTCAGGGCCTGGTCCGTTGAAAGTTTTTCACCGCTGACCCGGATCGCCAGGGACCGGCTGCGCAGGCTGACGATGCTGCCCCGGGCCGGGTCGAAATACCTGAACTCCAGGGGCGGGAAAGTCAGGGTGCCTGTTTTGTTGAAGGACACCGGGATCTCGGCTCGCAGGGTCCCGGCCAGGGCGGCCGAGTTATACGTGTTCTCCTGGGTGATCTTGGCCGGATAGGCAATGAACTGATCGCTGCCGGGCAGTGGTGGAGGAATAATGGCTTTGCAATTGCCGCTGCCGCTGATCTTGATTTGCAGGGTGACGATGTCGTTGATGTCGGCCTGGGCCTGGGGGCTGTGCATCGAAAAATCGAATTGGCCCACTGGCAGCCCGGCGGCCGCGGGGGGCGGTTCGCCGACCGTGATCTTCACTTCCTGGGTCGAACGGCGGATCGGCTGCGCAGCGAAGAACATGGATTGCGCATCGGCCATTTCCAAATCGAACTGCAGGGACGGTATGGTCAGGGTGCCGCTCTCGCTGGCGAACAACGCCGCTTTGCGGATCTCGTAAACCTGGTAGATGACGCCATCGACATTTTCGCTGCCCGGGGTGATGGATTGGGGGACAGGAAACCATTCCTGCCAGAAGCCGGCGAACGAAGCGCTGGAAAGCATATTTACGGCTTGGATGCGGTTGCGGGTGTAGAGCAGGACACGGAACAGCAATTGCTCCCCTTTCAGGCAGTTTTTTTTGGGCAAAACCGCCCGCAAGTAGGCATCCACCTTCTGCGGCTGGCGGTCCTGCATGGGGGAGGTGAGAAAATCGTCACCAAAAAACGAAGGCTGTCTTGCCGGAGGGGGCTGGGCGGGGTATAAGCTGCCTTTGACCACTTCCACCGTGAACTGCCGGGTCTGGTAATCCTGCCCCATGTACTGGTAGCGGACCGGCGGCAGGGTTAATTTTCCGGTGCGCACCGGCATCAGGTAGTAGACGAAGCGGGTGGAGGTGGAACTGGCACCGTTGCGGAATTGGAACTCGGAACTGCGCGACGTCTGCAGGGTCTTGAAATCATCGAGGTAGGTCAGATCGGGCTGGCTGGGATTTTCGATGTTTTTAAAGATCAGGGTGTAGATCAAGGTGTCGTCCAGGCCGAGTTTTTCGGCGCTGACGCCGGCCGTGACCTCGGCGTCCACTTCCGACAGCAAGGTTGACGCGGCCAGCAACATGGCCAGAAGCAGGAAAAAACTGGCGCTACCAGTCCTTTTCATTTTTGACCGGGGCGATCTTACGCTTTTTCTTTTCCATCTGCCGCTTTTCGTTCTGGTTGAGGAATTGCATCATGGCATTGTATTTCTGCTTCTGTTTTTCGGCTTCGGCCTGCGGGTCCTGCTGCTGGTCTTGCGGCTGCTCCTGCTGTTGCTGCTCCTGGATCTTTTTCAGGGTAAGCTCGAAGTTTTTTTTGCCCTGCAGGTCTTCGGGATCAAGGCGCAGGCATTGTTTGTAGCTGTCCAGGGCCTTGGGGAATTGGCCAAGCCGGTAGTAGGCGTTGCCCAGGTTGTAATGGAGACCGGCAGCCGCCGGCCCCAGCTTGGCGGGCTCGATGCGGGAAAATTCATCCAGGGCTTCCTGGTATTTTTTCAATTCGTAAAGCGTGGCGGCGGTGTTGTTCTTCAATTGCGGGGCCTCGGCTTTCAGCCCCTTGGCCGAGAGGAATTGTTCCAGCGCTTCCGCGAATTTTCCCTGGCGGTAGGCCTCGATCCCCTTCTGGTTTTTGCGGGCGGTCGGTTCAAACCAGTGCCAGCCCAGCAACAGGGGAAACAGCAGTAAAATGATCAGCTTTTTTGCCACGTGATCTTCCTGTCGCTTATGGCCATCTCGCCTACCAGAAAAAAAACGGCCAGCAGCAGGGGATAGGCAAAGCGGTCGATCTTTTTGCTTTTGACCTTTTTGGCCAGCAGCTGCCGTTCATAATCCCGTAAAATTCCAATGAAGGCAGAGATCCCGGCCGCGGCGCTCAGGCGGTAATATTGCCCGGCACCGGCAGAGGCGATCTCGATGAGCGTGGCTTCAGCCAACTGCGATTTGATGATATTGCCCTGGCTGTCCTTTTTCCAATCCGCGGTCTTGCCGCTTTGGTCAAGGATGGGAATCGGTGCTCCGCTCGGAGATCCCACGCCAACGGTGAAGACAGCGATCTTTTGCTTTTGCATTTCCGGCAGGGATGAAGCCCAATTTTTTTCCTGGTCTTCGCCGTCGCTGATCAAAACGATCAGCTTCTGGCTGGCCGGAGAATTCTTGAACATGCGCAGGGCCAGGGCGAACCCTTTGGCGAAGTCGGTTCCCTGCTCTTCTTCCGGACTGGCGGCCGAGGCCAGGGCCAGGAGTTTGAAGGCCTCATAATCCATGGTCAGCGGGCATTGCACGTAGGCTACGGCGGCGAAATTGACCAGGCTGACCATGTCGGTCCTCAGGGAGTCGACTATTTCCGTGATCAGGTTCTTGGCCACTTCCAGGCGCGAGGGCTGCAGGTCCTCGGCGTTCATTGAGGTGGAAGTGTCGAGCAGGAAAACGATCTCCAGGCCGCGAATGTCCAGGGTTTCAAAGCGTTCGCCCCACTGCGGCCGGGCCAGGGCCAGGATCAGAAAAAAAAAGGCTGCCAGCAGCAGCGCCGCCTTGAAAAAATCCATTTCCCGGCCGCTGCGCACCACGCTCCGTGCTTCGGCCGCGGCCGCAATGAAATCGCGCAGGATGCGCCTTTTTTTGCGGTAGTTCCACACCACCAGCAAGGTGAATGGAATAAGCAGCAGCAGGAGAAAGAGCAGGGCCGGGTTGGCGAAG
>SPCN01000086.1 GCA_004525465.1 Chrysiogenales bacterium
AGCACCTTAACCCGCGAACCGCTCCAGCTGATGGGGATAACGTAGGCCCCGGTTTTTACCGCCAGCTGCACTGCCCCTTCCTTGACTTTCCGGGCCGGGCCCTTGGGACCGTCGGCTGTAATCAGCACCGCAGCCTTTTCATTTTGCACGCAGCGCGCCATTTGCAGAAAAGCCCGGGCGCCTCCCTTTGATGAAGAACCGCGTATGGGATTCATGCCGAATTCCTCGGCCACGGCCGCCACCAATTCGCCGTCGCTGGACAGGGAGATCAACGGCCTGGCGCCGCTGTTCTTGAATTTGTGGATCACGAACAGGATGTGGCGGTGCCAAAATATATAGATCAAAGGCAGGTTTTCCTTCTGCAGGGCAGCGACGTTCTCCTGGCCGCTGATCCTGATCCGGCTGCTGAACATGATGGCTTGGATACTTGCCTTGGCCAATTTTTTCAGCAGCAGGAGTTTAGTCTTTTTCAGTAAGGCCATATTCCTTTATCTTGTCCAGCAGGGTCTTGTAGCTGATTTCGAGGATTACGGCCGCCTGGGTGCGGTTGAAAGCGGTTTCGGCCAATACCTGGCTGATCTTCAGCTTTTCGGCCAGTTTCTGCGCCCGGGAAGCCACGGCCTTCAAATTGCCGTTGAGACTGAAACTGTCCTGAATGGGAAATGCCTTGCCGGGCAGGATGATCTCCTCGGGACTGATAACAGGGCCGCGGCTGATGATCACTGCCCGCTCGATGGTGTTCTGCAGTTCACGGATATTGCCCGGCCAAGTGTAGGACATGAGTTTTTCCCGGGCCGGGGCCGAGAGGCTGAATTCGGTTTTTTTGATCTCCAGGGAGAGTTTTCTGATAAAATATTCTCCGAGCAGGTTGATGTCGTCTGTACGTTCACGTAAAGGCGGCAGTTTGATGGGAAAGCTGGTGATGCGGAAATAGAGATCCTGGCGGAAGCGTTTTTCGGCCACGGCATTTTCCAGGTCCTGGTTGGTGGCGAAAATGAAGCGGATATCCAAAGGGATGAGTTTGCCGCTGCCCAGGCGGGTGATGGTTTTTTCCTCCAGCACGCGCAGGATTTTACCCTGCAGGTGAATCGGGAAATCGCCGATCTCATCGAAAAAGAAAGTGCCGCCCTGTGCCAGTTCAAGCTTGCCGAGCTGGCGCATGTAGGCCCCGGTGTAGGAGCCCTTTTCATGGCCGAACAGCTCGTTTTCCAGGAGGTTTTCCGGGATCGATGCTGAATTGATGGTTATGAAAGGTTGTGACTGGCGCGGGCTCAGGGTGTGGATGGCGCGGGCGAACAGTTCCTTGCCGGTGCCGCTTTCACCGCATAAAAGGACCGTGGTGCTGGTCTGGGCGACGAGTTTGATCTTCTCGGCTTCACGCAGGATTTCGCGACTGCTGCCGATTATGACGGTTTTTCCCAATTCCGACTGCAGCACTTCGCGTAAAACCAGGTTCTCGCGAGCGATATGGGTCGAGGCCAGGGCCTTGTCGATCATCAGCAGCAGGTAGTCGGGGTCCACGGGTTTGGCGATGAAGTCGAAGGCGCCGGCCTTGATGGCCTCCACTGCTTTTTCAATCGAGCCGTAGGCGGTCAGGATGATGAACGGCAGCTGCAGGTTCTTGATCTTTTTAAAAAAGCTCAGTCCGTCCATATCGGGAAGCTGCAGATCGGAAATGATCAGGGCGTACTCGTTGTTCTTCAGCAGGGACAGGGCCGAGGAAACATCGGCGGCGGCATCGACGGCGAAGCCCTGCTCGGCGATAATGCTGGAGAGCATCTCCCTCATGGAGGCGTTGTCTTCCACAATCAGGATTTTAACCATGGCCCATTATCGGCCATATGTGGGCGTTTTGTCAATTGCTGCCCCGGCTGCTTGACAGCTGTCCGCGAAGCCGATTTTTGCGCAAATAGTCGGGATGGTTTCAAAACCAGCCCATGCCTGCCCGGGAAGAAGGGAAGAGGCAAAGCACCGAGGCGGAACAGGGGAAAAAAGGGAATAGGGAAAAATCAATGCCTGATCCCAACATCCGCATTCTGTCAACAATTATGGCTGGCGGATTCAGGATAATAATCGTATTGATTTAAATAGAACCTTTTTTGATTATCAAAAAATTTGTCATAACCATACAATCTGTTTATCTTCACCATGTTTTGGCGGACGATCTCGATATATGCGTTTTTATCCGATTCCAGTCTACGGATGTTGCTTGCAATGTCCACGGCCATATCCTCATAGCTGAGATATATGTTGGCCATTTTCGTGAAAGAATCATCGGGGAAGAAGTCCTCGTTGTACACGGCAAAGCACAATCGTCCCAAAACGGCGGCATGAATCAGGTATCCATCAAACCCTTCACCGAACGTTATGGAAAACTTGGATTTCGCAACGAGCAGCATGTATTCGGAGAAAGGCATGCCTTCCACCACCACCAGCTTATAGTCCGGCAATTCGGCCTTAAGCGTTTTAATGATACTACTTCGGAATTCATTCTTATCCAGTGACAGCAAAATGGCCTTTTTCGAATTCTCAAAATCAATTCGCGGATACGGACTCAGGTCGAGGTATACGGAAAAATGGTGCAGCGGAACCCCGTATTGATTGCAAGTTTCCTGATTGGCATATTTGTCATGGGCCGTTGTTTGAGTAATTTTGGGCGAAAGTTTCTTTAAAGAAGCGATTGCCTCCACGCTTGGCATATAGTTGATATTCTGGTTCAAGATATTTATGTGAACGTTCTTGATCCCGGTCAGGAATCTTTTGTCACCATTGGACAAGCTGCTGTAAAACTTGGCTGTGTAGATTTCCGGTAGATGGAGGATCAGCCTGTCAAGACCTTGAAATCGTTTTATTTGATTGAATCTGAAAACAGGTTCGCGGCTGTTTATGAAACTGTTCTTGAAATAGGTTCTGAAGCCGACATAAGTGGCCAGCATGACTTCGGAGCGATGGATATGCTTAAGCTTCTTTGTGGTCGTCGCCAATGAAAAAATTGACATATAACCGCCCTTGGGACGGGCTTTCCAGGGGACGATGAAAACGATCAGGTTTTCTGTGTCGGTATTTATTTTTTTCCATTCCCTATTCTGCAGACAATAGGATAGCGGCATTTGCAGGCAGACATGATACAGCTGCCGCATCAGCCGCAGCGGGTGGCGCAAGTAGAATTTCAGCAATTCTGCCGGCATGTTTCCTGTTTGATCATGAAAAAATTTTCATTGTTTCATTCTTGCGGCTGAGTTGCATGCGGCATCGGCCAGCATCTCCCCGGGTATGCCGAAAAATGTCGCTCCGGCCGGAACCTTTCCGGAAACCACGGTCCGGGCTCCGATGCGCGCGCCGTCACCCACTATGGTTCCAGGCATGACAATGGCGTGGCTGCCGAGAAATACCCTTTCGCCAATCACCGCCTTGTCGCCCACATAACTAAAAGCGCTGATCGTTGTCCCTTCTCCGATCACGGCATCCAGGCCAATGGCCGCTGAGCCGAGGATGATGACAAATGCTCCGATGTGGGCGCCGGAACCGATGATGACTTTTGTAGCAGCGATGCAGCCAAGTCCCACGCAGGCGCTTTTGGAAACAATTGCGGAGGGATGAATCAAGCTGATAAAACGAGCTCCCCGCTGTATGAGGTTTCTGCATAGTTTCAGCCTGCCATGAGGATCGCCTATGGCGCATAGAAGGAACTCGTCTCCAGTGCAAGTGAAATCAAGGGCATCGCAGATTATGGGCAGGGCTGTGTCATAGCCGTCGAGAGCGGTAGAGATGGAGTTCAGGAAGCCTCTTGCTTCCCAGGTTCTCATTTCAGAGGAAATTTCTTGCGCCCATATCAGGACTTCCCGTCCCAGTCCACCGGCGCCGACGATCAGGAGATCCCCTTTTTCCGGCATCGATCAGACCGCCTCGATCAGCGCATCGACTTTCTTGGCCGGCACACCCCAAACCGATGTTTCCGGGGCAACATCTCGTACCACCACGCTTCCCGCTCCGACCCGGCTGTAGTCTCCTATGCGTATATGGGGAAGGACAACAACATTTGGTTGAAGGACGACGCCTTCTCCTATGTGGACATATCCGGCTATAAGACAATGAGCGCCTACTGTTGTGCCGGCCCCGATTTGCACATCATGACCGATGCCGGCATGAGGTTGAACGGTTATAAACTCATTTAGGATGATGTCGCTGGTCAATCCGGTCATGGGGGCAAGGATACAGCCTGTTCCAAAAATATTGCGCCTTGGAACTCCCGAACCGGAGTCGATGAAAGTATGGAATTTGCCGCCTCGCTCCCTGATTCCCCGGCAGGCAGCAAGTTTTTTGCGTGGCTCGATAAGGGCGCAAACGAACAGGTCGCCTTTTTCAGGGTCGTAGTTCCCGCAATCGCCCAGGCAAGGAAGGTTTTTGCTTAGCCAGCCATCGGCGCCGCCGCTTGCGAGGTATCCTTTTACGGCATGATCGCGGGTAAGTCCCGCATCTACGATCCATTCCAGCAATTGCCGTGCGAATGGCCCGCTGCCGACGAAAACCAGATTGTTACACATAAAGGCATTCGGAAGAGCCGCCGTCAATAACGATCGAGGCGCCGCTGATCCATCGACCCGTCTTCTTGCCTAAAAGAAAAGCAGCCGTATAAGCAATATCGTTCACCTCTCCCAAGCCAAGGGGGTGGGTTGCGCTGAGCTGCGCCGCCTTTTCAGGTGGGACGATTTGAACCCATTTCTCAGTCATTTCTGTGCGTACCAATCCAGGCAGAATCGTGTTTACACGTATGTTTTCCCGGGCCAGCTCTGAGGCTATACAGCGGCAAGCCGCCTCAAGACCGGCTTTGCTGGCAGCGTATGCGGTTTGTCCCGGAATCCCGAACAGCGAAGCGATCGAGGAAATAAAAACGATGCTTCCGGGGGTACGGCAGACACCCTTCTGGCGATAGCCCTTGGCCAAACCGACCGCCGATTTAAGGTTGACATCCAGGGTATTCTGGAACTGCTGTTCGCTGATATAGCGCAAGGGGGTGGTGACCTGGATGCCGGCACAATGAACGATGCCGTCCAGCGGCCCGGTTTCCGCCGCAACCCTTTTCAGCCATGAAGGCAAATCGCTCATCCTGGCCAGGTCCATCTTCTCGATTCGCGCCGGCCTGCTGAGCGCTGCGGCGGTCTTTGCCAGCTCATCCTCTCTTCTCCCGGCCAAGACGAGGGTTGCGCCCAGTTCATCGAGGACCAGTGCTGTTCCCCTGCCGATTCCTGAAGAAGCTCCCGTGACGAGATAATGGCCGCCGGACAGATCCATCGGGTTGTTCATGTCATGGTTTCCCATCGATTTCGTCCATTCCCAGGAAGATCATCTCCGGCATGACGATTTCGCCGACGGTGCAGGTAACGGCTCCCCAAGAATATCCGATGCCGAATCCACCCAGAAGAAGATCCATCTTTCTACGGGAAAGCTGGTCGCGCAGGCAGTGGGTCATTGTGACCGGGATCGAAGCCGAGCTTGTGTTGCCGTATTCACCGAGACTCAAAGGCATCTTTTCCATGGGGATCTTCATCCGTTTGGCCAGGTATTCAAGAATGAACTTGTTGGCCTGATGCAGGATGACGGAATCGATGGTTTCAATGTTTTTTTCCGAAGCGGTGAGAACCTGTCTGATCATCTTCGGAACCTCTGCCAGAGTGAAAGCGAAGATCTCGGCGCCATTCATATAAAGTTCTTCCTCGCTGCGGCGGTTGCCGTCCTTGTCCTCACGCCGCAATCGAGTCGTGGCATCGGATGGTTTGCGGCAACGGCCGGCGGGGATGATGAGGTTCTTTGCACCCCGGCCGTCCGTACCCAGAACAAAAATGAATTCCCCAGGCTCTTCCGTTTTGTCTAAAATGGACGCCGCACCCGCATCGCCGAATATCAGGGCTACGGATTTGTCCTCTTCGGACACATGCGATGTGTTGTCTCCCATCAGCAGAAGCACGCGCCGCATCCCGCCGCCTGCGATGAGCGAGCCGGCAAGCCAGAGCCCATAGACGTAACCAGAGCAACCGAGGTTTACGTCGAAGGCGGCGCATTCAGTTGACAGCCCCAGTCGTCTCTGAATCAACGCGGCAGTAAAGGGCAAGAAGTAGTCGGGGCTCTGCGACAGGAAGATGACGGCATCAATTGATTGACGATCCCACTTTCCTTCGCAAAGGAGACGATTGGCAGCGGCAACACAGAGATCAGAAGTACACATGCCTGGGGGAGCCAGATGGCGCTTATGCACGCCGGTGCTGTTCACCACTTTGAGCACTTCCTCCTTGCCAAAGAGTTCATAAAATTCCGTTGGCAGATGGGCCCGATCAGGGACAGCGCTGGCAATGCCTGCGATGCGCATGCCGCTGATTCGCACGCCGCTCATATTTTTATTGCCCCTTGAGATTGGCGATGACCAGATCCACTAAGTCACCAACAGTTTTACTTTCCGCTATCCTTTTCGGTGAGGGCGTGAAGCCAAAATTTTCGTCGACCATGGCGATAAATCCCACAGCTGCCAGCGAATCCCAGTGGGTTATTTCGCTGAGAAGGGTTTGCTCTGACAGTGCGCCGGCATCTGCCTCCACCAAAATCTCAATCTGGGGAATAATCTCTTTTCGTGTCATGTCATCCCTTTGCTTGACCGGCAGTCTTGATATTTCAATCCCACTTGAAATTTAAATTAAGTGGATCCATCATTCCGGTTGGCACCTCCTCATTATATTTGCATAGAATGAATTGTCAATTGAATCCGATTCCACAATTCGAAAATCCAATTGGCTTCCTTGTCGGCGGTTCAGCTGCTCATCGTTTCACGCAGCCGTTCTGTTATTTCTGCCCCATTATTGACCGCAGTGCGGAGTATCTGGCAAATGATTGCGATATCGTTGTCCTTTACCACGCCGCCCGTGGGCAGGGTCAGTATCCGGCCTGTCAGCCTCTCGGTGGCAAGGAGCGATGCCTTGGTGAGGGCAAAGGACGTGTGGTAGGGTTCCATCCTGTGGCAGCCCGGATAGAAGTAGCGACGCGCCAGCACATTTTCCCTGATCAGCACCTCCATCAGGTCATCGCGGCTGATGCCGGTGGCTTTTTCGTCAATCTCCAAAACAATGTACTGATAATTGTTCCTCTCAGCCGGGTCATAGGAAATCAGGCTCACTCCGTTTAAAGCGGACAATTCTTTTTTGTACAGATGATAGTTATGACGGTTGGCGTCTATGAATTCATCGAGGCATTTTAGGGACGAAAGTCCCATCGCCGCGCAGATCTCTGTCATTTTACCGTTTGTGCCTACGCAAACTACGTTGTCATGACCAGCGAAACCGTGGTTCCTCATCAGTTTTATCGTGGCTGCCAGCCCATCATTGTTCGTGGCCACAGCTCCGCCCTCAAACGTATTGAAAAACTTGGTTGCATGGAAACTGAAGATCTCGGCATCTCCGAAACCGCCTATCATACGTCCTTTATGGGAACAACCAAAAGCATGGGCCGCATCGAACAAAAGCTTCAGCCCGTGTCTGCTTGCGATCGATTCAAGGTCATTGATGGCGCATGGCCTTCCCCAAACATGTACGCCGACAATGCCTGTGGTTGACGGGGTGATCAACTTTTCCACATGCTGGGGGTCAAGGTTGTGAGTGCTCGGATCTATGTCACAGAAGACCGGTGTGATCTGCAGCCATTGGAGGGAATGGGGCGTGGAGATGAAAGTGAAGGAAGGCACGATGACCTCTCCTTCAAGCTCCAGGGCGCGGGCGACGATCTCCAGCGCTATCGTGGCGTTGCAGGTCGCGACACAATGTTTCACATCTGCTCGTTCGGCAAGTCGCCGTTCCAGATCCTGGACATGTTCGCCGTTGTTCGAAAACCAGCGCCGGTCGAGGATGTCGTTGATCTGCTCAAGCAAATACCGGCGGTCGCCAATGTTCGGCCGCCCGACATGCAATTTTTCCTTGAATGCCGGAGGACTGCCCCATATGGCCAGATTCTGGACGTTCATTTTCATTGAGTCCTTTCGCTTTCCTTTTATGAAAGACATTTTACCATATAGCCTAGTTGATGATAACACTCAAGTCATGAAAATTGTCATTGCCGCGGCAAACGAAAACGAAATCCGTTCCTTAGGCGGCTGGAACTCGATTTTGTCGCCGGCAAACCAATGCGCTCCGACTCAGGCCTCTAGCAGAAGACGAAGGAGAAATGGCCGAATCGGGATGGATGAAGATGAAGGCCGGCGCTCTGATTCTCAAAAGCGCTTTATGGCCGTTGCGGCTTGACATGAGGGCATTTTTAATATATTTTACCCCTAATGGAGAAGAACATGAAAGAATTCAAGGGACAGTTGATTTCCAAGGGCTTCAAGGTAGCGATCGTGGTTTCGCGCTTCAACAATTTCATAACGGAAAAGCTGCTGGACGGCGCCAAAGACGCCTTGATACGCAGCGGCGCCAAGGAAGAGGAAATTGATGTGGTCCGCGTTCCCGGCGCCTTTGAAATTCCCCTGGTGACCAAGCGCCTGCTGCTCAGTAAAAAATATCAGGCCGTGATCTGCCTGGCGGCGATCATCCGCGGCGAAACCCCGCATTTTGACTTCATCGCCTCTGAAGTAAGCAAGGGCATCGCGCAGTTGAATCTTGAGTTTGCCCTGCCGGTGACCTACGGTATCATCACTGCCGAC
>SPCN01000232.1 GCA_004525465.1 Chrysiogenales bacterium
ACGATATTCCGGCCTGGATCTTGGCTCCGGCCCTGTCCTTATCCCTGCACTACCGAGTGGGGGCCAAAAGCCGGCTGCTCATGGAAATCAATCTATCGCAGGGAACGTTTCTGGCGATCGGCTTGATCATGGGCCGCTGAAAATCCGTCGACATCCCTGACCCAACCGGGAGCGATTCAAGACATGAACAACCCGCCTCTAAAACCTGAATCCCAGGGTGGCGCCAACCAGCATGCCGTCGAACAGACTGTCGAACGAAGTGATCAGGTAGGCGGTGAGCTTCATGGTCCTGGATATCAGGCCGGCGTTCAGCTTCAGGGAGAAATCGTCAGCCACGAAAGTCGTGCCGCTGCCGATGTAGATGCCCTTGATCAGCCCACCGCCGACAAAAAAGCTGCCGGGGGTGAAATTCAGGACCACGCCCGGAAAGAGGAGGAAGTCCTTGAACTTGAAGCCGTTGCCGTACAGTGTCACTTCGGGGCTTAACATCAGGTATTTGCCGAATTGGAAGTCCAGCTCGGCCCCGGCACTCCAGATCAGCGGGTCAAATGAGAAACCATCGTCGGTCATGACACCGAAATTGAGCCCGAAATTCATCTGGCTACCCGCGCCATATACTCCGGAAACCAACAGCATTCCGCACAACAGAACCATTGCTTTTTTCATAAGTCCTCCTTGAATCATTTAGGATTCTAAAAATAAAATACCACAAAAGCAAGCGCCATCTCATTAAATCGTAATTTTTATTAAAATAAAAACCCCGGCTGTCCTCAATTGTCGAGCCGGTCGAGGAGCAGTTTCAGGATGAAGCGGGCCGCGGCCTTGTGATTGCCCTGTGGACGTATGGCCGGGCTGACGCAGGATGGGCAGCCGCCGGGACAGGGGCAGTTTTCAATGATCTCCAGCGCTTTTTCGAGCAACAGGCCGCCTTTCTCGTAGAGGGTTTCGGAAAATCCGACCCCGCCCGGGTACTTGTCAAAAATAAAAATGTTAGGCTCAAAGCGGTCGGCAAAAGTCATGTCGGCCTGGCCGCGCCGCATGTTCTTCAGCGCCCCGGGATGCAGCGGGTCCTTGGTCAGGTTGTCCTCAATGGCCACGCCCACGTCGCGGCTGTCGCAGAGCAGGATGACCGGGCTGATCTGCCTCATCAGGTAGGCGATACCGGCCACGGCCTCGAGCTTCTCCTCGTTGGAAAAATCAAGGCACTGCAGCACGTCGTTTTTGACGGTCAGCCAGAAGCCGGTGGTGTGCATCTCCTGCTGGGGCAGCTGCAGTTCGCCGGCGCCGACGTTCTCCATGGTGAAAAACTTCAATTTCTTGAAACCCACCACCTGGGAAAAGACATGGACGTCGCCGTAGGAGAAGTTGTGGTTCTTCAGGCGCGTCTCGTCAAAGATATCCAGTACCTTGATTTTGGTATAGGTGATGGAATCGGTATAATAGTCGGCGTTGGAACGGGTCAGGAAAGCCTTGCGGTTCTCATAATCAAGTTCCTCGACCACGTACTGCTCGCCTTCCAGGATATAGATCGCCTTGGGGTGCAGTGTTTCCAGGGCATTGGAAAAACCGACCTCGGCGATCACCCGCTCCCCTGCCGTGCGGTCGACGACCACGAAGTTGTCGGAAGTGACGCGGTTCAGGCTTACGGCGTCGGCCGGGTAGCCCTCCTCGGTCCAGAACCACTTGTCGTCCTTACGCAAAAGCACCTGATTTGCGGCCAAATAATCCAGGATTTCCTGCAGGTCTTCGCTGCCGAATTTGTCGCCCTTGGCGAAAGGCAACTCGAAAGCGGCGCACTTGATATGATCGATCAAAACGGTCAGATTGTCGGCGTTGATGCGCCCCATTTCCGGAGACTGGCCGGAAAAATATTCGGGATGGCTGACGATGTATTGGTCGATGGGCATGGAAGAGGCGACCAAGACTCCCAACGACTGGCTGCTGCGCCTGCCGGCCCTGCCGATGCGCTGCCAGGTCGAGGATATCGAACCGGGATAGGATGCCAGGACCACGGCGTCAAGCGAACCGATATCGATGCCCAGTTCCAGGGCGTTGGTCGAGACCACGGCCTTGATCTTGCCGTCGCGCAGGCCTTTCTCGATCTCGCGCCGCAGCTTGGGCAAATAACCGCCGCGATAGCCGCGTATGGTGTCGCGGTCCAACACGGTTTTTTCAAAATCATTTTTCAGGTATTTTACCAGGATCTCGGTGATAAGGCGCGAGTTGGCAAAAGTGATCACCTGCAAACCGTGCTTGAGCAGGATGCCGGCGATCTCGCGGGTCATGGAGACGTAGGAACGGCGGATGCCCAGCTGCCTGTTGACCACGGGCGGATTGAAAAAAACCAGGAATTTAGTCCCGCGCGGGGCACCATTCTTGTCGATCAGGACTACCTCTTCCTCGATCAGCCTGGAAGCCAGGTCGGCCGGATTGCCGATGGTGGCCGAACTCATGATGAAAACCGGCCGCGTACCGTAAAAAGCGCAGACGCGCTTCAAGCGGCGCATGACATTGGCCACATGCGAGCCGAAAACCCCGGTATAATAATGCAATTCATCGATGACCACGTACTTCAGGTTTTCGAACAGGCTGGCCCACTTGGTGTGGTGCGGCAGGATGCCCGAGTGCAGCATGTAAGGGTTGGAGATCACGATCTGCGCCTGCTTGCGGATGGCCTGGCGCATGCTGGTCGGCGTATCGCCGTCATAGGTGTAAAGGCCCAGCTTGTCGCCCAGGGCCTTGTTCAGATCGAAAAGTTCGGCCAACTGGTCCTGGGACAGGGCCTTGGTCGGGAACAGATACAGGGCCTTGGCCTGAGGATTACGGGCCAGGGCGTCCAGGGCGGCGGCGTTGTAGATCAAGGTCTTGCCCGAGGCGGTCGGCGTGGCCACCACCGTGTGCCGTCCCCGCAGGATGCTCTCCAGTGCCCCGGCCTGGTGCGAGAAAAGGCGCTCGATGCCGCGCTTCTTATATATGGCAGTAATCTCCGGGGCCAGTTGGGAGGGGAAATCGACAAATTCGCCGCTGAAAGGATCGATTTTGATCAAACGCAGCTCGGTCTCGATATCGTTGCGCAGTTGGAAAAGGTCTTTGAGCGCCTGCTCAACCCGCTTGTTCTTGCCGCTGTCCATGGCCAGAAAAATAGCACAAATGGCGGGATTAGTAAACTAACGACCTATGGTGATGAGTGAACGAACTTCCAGGTCTCAGTGATGAGTGATGAGAAAGAAAACGAGATAACAATTTTCGAGTGCATGCGGTTTCTCATCACGCATCACTCATCACTCATCACCTATTACTCAGCACACGGGCTTCAGTTCTCCTTCTCCACTCCCAGGATATCGGTTATGGCTTTGCTAAAAGCCTCGCGGCTCAGAGCACCACGGGCCATCTGCGGTTCGCCTTTCCGGGGAATGAAGAGCAGGCTGGGAATAGTCATGATGCCGAAGGATCCGGCCAGTTCCTGTTCCTTGTCGGTATCGACCTTGTAAATATTGATTTTACCTTCATATTCTACGGCCAGTTTTTCCAGGATGGGTGTGACCATTTTGCAGGGCCCGCACCAGTCGGCGTAAAAATCCACGATAGCCGGAAGTTCGCCGCGGAATTCCCATTTCTTCTTGTTTTCAAAATCGAAAATTTTCTCAGTGAACGTTTTTTTGTCCAATTTTTCCATATTTGACTCCTTCTTTATTTTTTTTACTCTTGTATTCAATAAAAGCCTTGACCGCGCCCATATCGCATTCAGCCCCGCGCAGGAAGCTCCGGCAGAATAAATCCATATTTTGCCGGTCGCGGGCGAACAAGTCGTCCCCGGCAGGTTCCTGGGCCATGGATCGCAGCAGCAAGGCGGCCAGGGGCGGCAGATTTTTTTTAAGGCGGTAAAAGATATGCTTGCCCTGGCGCCTTGAATCGAGCAAACCTTCCCGCTCCAGAAGGGCCAGGTTGCGCGAGACCAGGGGCTGCGACAGTTGTAATACAGCCATAAGCTGGCAAACGAAAAGTTCCCGCTGCCGCAAGAGCAACAGCAGGCGTAGGCGGTTCTCGTCAGCCATGGCCCTTAGAG
>SPCN01000486.1 GCA_004525465.1 Chrysiogenales bacterium
AGGTCTTTTTGGGTGCGGACATGATACAACTGGCCGCCGATCTTGGAGCGCTCCGCTTTTTCGAGATTGCCGCCGATCACGATCAGGTCCAGGCCGATCACGGCATTTTCGCCGATCGCCACTTTGGAAGCGATGCAGATGACATCGCCGCTTACCTCGCCGTCCAGGATCAGTGTCCCGCCCACAAGGAAAATTGATTCGTCAATCTTACCTTGGATGCGCAATGATGTATTGAAGGCGTTGATGGCCGTAGTGCGGATCTCGCCCGCAGCCACCTTGATCTCTTTGCCGTCTGCTGCGCTCAGTAGCAATCCGGCTGCAACCAGAAAGAAAAGCAGGAAATGGATTTTTTTCATGATTTTCCTGCATGCACTTTTTTGCGCCTAAAACCAATGAACAGGAATGTCAGCAAACTGAAGCAAGCCAGGAGGGAGCCGGCGATGACGGCCGTGGCCAAGGGGGCGGGAAGAAGCATGTTCAACAGAACGTTGCCGGCTTTGAAAGCGGCCTGGGCCGCATTGTATACCGCGGAGATGGCCTTGATGGTGTTGACCAGCCAGCCCGACGTGCCGTCTGCAGTAAGGCGCAGGGCCTGGATCAGGCTGCTGCTGGAGAAATCGAAATAAATGTATATCCAGGTGATCAAAAAGACCAAACTGGCAGCGATGGCGGCGATGATGGAGGTGTAGCGGGGCAGCGCCGGATAAAGACGCTGCAGGACATGGGGGATCATGGCGGCCGGAGGTTCACTGAACATGGGCCGGGACAGCGCATGGTTCAGGTAGCGGTAGTGGTCGGCCTTCAGCCGGCAGGCCGGGCAGAGCAGAAGGTGGTCGCGGCTGCGCGACGCTTCGATAGCGTTCAGGTCGCCTTCGTCCAAAGCTAGAATTTTTTCAGCAGACAAGCATGCCATCTTTTTCCATCTCCTGTTTCAGTAGTTCCTTGGCCTTGAAAATGCGGTTCTTCACGGTGCCGACCGGCAGGGAAGTGATCACGGCGATTTCTTCGTACTTGAGGTCCTGGATATAGCGCAGCAGGATCAATTCCCTGAATTTAAGGGGAATATGGTCCACGACCCGCCAAACGTAGTCCCTGGTCTCTTCCCGGGCCAGGTTCTTGAAGCCGTCTTCCCTGCTGACGTTTTCCGAAGCGAAAAGCTCATGGGGGGAAATGCTGTCGTCGTCGAGCGAATCGACCTGGGACTGGTTCTTGCGGATGTGGTCTATGACCAGGTTGTAGCAGATGCGGTAGGCCCAGGTGGAAAACTTGTACTCGAAATTATATTTGTCCATCACGGTGTAGATCTTGAAGAAAAAATCCTGGGTCAGGTCCACGGCCACCTCTTCATTGCGCACCATGCGGATCACAAAACTGAAAATTTTTTTTTCGTACTTGCGCATCAATTCCTCGTAGGCACTCCTTTCGCCTCGCAGCGTTTTTTTGATCAGTACCTGATCTTCATCCAGTATCATTTACGTATTTTCTGCGGGAAAGTTTTTAAGGTGGTCACTCTTCGATGATCTCTACGTCATCGGGAAGGGCCAGATCGAATTCCCCAGGGTTGAGGGTGATGCGGCTGCGGTAATTCCTGAATAAATATACGGTTGTGACTTCGTTGATCGTTATCTGCTCCACCCGTTCCGGAAGGTAGTCGGCGCCAACCTTGATCTTCAGTTCCTGAACGCCGCCTTGCCCATCCAGGCGCAGCCGGATGGTGCGCTGCTGTGCGTCCCAGCTGCTGGCATTGCCGGGCCGGTCGGAGAAAAGCAGTTCCCAGATCAGCTGCTCGCTGCGCGCCCCGATGCGGCCCCTCATGAGCTGATTGTTTTCCATGTCGTAGAAACTGTAATTGCCGTCTTTAAGGATAAATATCTTGGCTTCGGGGTTCAAGTACTGCCATTTCACTCGGGAACGGTCAGCAAAAATGATAACGCCGCTTTCTTCGAGGATTTTCTCCTCATCGATGAAAACCTGTTGGATGAAATCGGTTTTAAATGGCTGGCTAT
>SPCN01000091.1 GCA_004525465.1 Chrysiogenales bacterium
AAAGAAGCCAAGTTCTTCCACTGGCACAAAGTAAAGCCAAGCTACATGTTTCGACGCATGTGCATCGACTCCCATCTCAGCGTGCAGGAGTTCAATATTTACTATGTTTCCCGGCTGCGGGGCGTGATCAAAGCCATTGTTTTGCGCGTCTTGCAGCGGACCTTCATCGCTTTTTTCAAGATCAGGATGCCGCTATCAAAAAAAATATACTGGAGCTGGTACAACGCCCGCATCCTGAGCGCTGATTTTTTCGGCAAGTTCGCCGGCATCTTGACCGCCGAAAGCGCCGCCAAGGGCTTTTCGCCATTGAAGAAAAAATTGTTCCATGCCAAGACCCGCATCATTGAAGAAATCAACCGAAGCAGCATCCTGCGTTATTAGAGAGGAATTCGGCAGCAGCTACAATTGCTTGGGCAGCCCGCGGTCATAGATCCATTTTTTTAAAAGCGTCTGCAACTGTTCATCGCCGCCGCTCAGCAAACGCAGAAAATCAGCCGTATCCACACTATTTTTACGCCTATCGTTCAGGATGATCCGCAACCTGCGGCACAGTTCCATTTCGCCGATCTTGTCGGCAAGTGCGGCCAACATCAACGCCGGCTTGCCGTAGACCAGAGCCTGGTAGACCTTGGGATTACGATCGGACAGCAGCAACTGGAAACCGTCCACCGGGGCACCCAGGTCGGCATAATCTTTCACCTGGCGTCGTAAACGATTGATGATCCGCTGGTATTCTTTCTCACCCCGCCAAGCCCGCAAGCTGATCAGGCTGGAATATGTGGCCAATCCTTCCGTGATCCAATTTTCGACCGGTGTCTTCCAGGAAATGAGCCCCCCCCACCACTGGTGGGCGATCTCATGGCTCAACACATCGATCTTGGCGTCGAACATCGCCAACGGCGAGTCCGAACGGATGTTCTTGCGTGTATGAATTGAAAAACTCGTCCAGGATGCGTCCACATCGAGAACGATGAGGCCGCAGTAACTGACGCCAGCGAAATGGCGCCCGCGCCGGAAAAGAATATTGAGTTCCGGAACGTCCAGCGGTCCGAAACGCTCATGATAAAAAGTGAGGATACGGGTAATATCCGCTTTAGGGAAATACCAGTTGTAATTGAAGAGCGGCCAGCCGTGCAGCCGGACCGGGATCACCGCATCAATGAGGCCGATCTGGCTGAAACGGCCGAATACAAGCGACATGCCTTTGGCTCCGCCGTTGTCGAACACGTACGTGCTCAACTCCGGTTGCAAGCGAACCGAGCGCAGTATGCCACTGCCCAGACAGTTCCACTCCTTGGGAACACTGATATTTAAAAGGATGCTCCCGAAATCCATGCCGGTATGCGGATAGAAATTCTTGATACAGGAAAGAAAGCGGAAGCTATCGAGCTGGATTTCGGAATTGGTGACAATTGTTTCAGAAGACAAGGATTCAGGCTTGCCGGCAGGCGCAAGCCGTCCGTTGTAAGTGATTTCCAACTCATCCGTGTTTTGTCCCTGGAGCAGGAACTGACCGGAATTGCGATTGAGGTCCACGACCGCTACGGCTCCGCTGTTAACTGTATTCAGCTGCAGTCCTTCGTCCAGCCATAGGCGCCGCTCAATCATGGGTGATTCAAAGCGCAACAGCGCTTTTGCGGACAAATAGTTAAGGGCGGGATCATAATAACCGACCCAGGTGAGTGAATTCTGACGGCTCTTGGTACCGTCGGCTTGGTTCGGATCGGCCGCAAAACCCGGAAAAGCGCATATAGCGAAAAGTCCGAGCATGACGGAAAAAGAGATACTTACTCTTGAAAACAGCCGGCACAGCGAATAATGACAATATGTTTTGCCCATTTTTGCCCTCACCATGATGACGTGTATTCGGGGGCAATAATTTTAGGCCTAAAGTAACATTCTCAAAAACGTACCAAAAGTACTCAAATGCACATTGGCAGAGGGAAACGGTTCGTGTTTCGTTTATCAGGCAGATGGCAGGGGATGGCTGCAGCTATGAATTGGAAGGCGGGTTTTAAAAACCGGGTTTCGCTGCTTCGGGAAAATCCCTAGCCGATATGATGTTTTTCCTTCAGATATTCCTTTAACGCATCCTTCCAGAATGACATGCCGTTCAAATTCTGCTTTTTCAGGTTGTGGTTTTCCAGGACCGAATAGCTGGGCCTTGGCACTTTGGCCGGGAATTCCCCGGGTTCGGCTTTGTTCAGGGTAACGGTGCTATGGCTCAGGCTGAAGATTTCGCGGGCAAATTCGAACCAGGAACAGCTGCCTTCGGCCGTGGCGTGGTACAAGCCGTCCTCGGCTTGGCCATTGAGCATTTTCAGGATCTGGCGAGCTACTTCCTTGGTCGCGGTCGGTGTCAGCACTTCATCGTCTACAACGCGTACTTCGGAGCGTTCACGCGCCAGCTTCAGCATCAGATCGACGAAATTCAATCCGCCCTTTTCCAGACAGGGATTTTTTCCATATAAACCCGATACCCTTATCACATAATGTTTTTGGGCCAGGGAGCGGACAAAGAGCTCACCGGCCAGCTTGCTGTTGGCATAGGCATTCAGCGGCAGGGGGCAATCGTTCTCCAGGTAGGGTTCCATTTTTTCACCTGAAAAAACATAATCCGTACTAATATGAATCAGACGTGATGAACCGGCGTTGGCCGCTTGGGCGATATTGCGGGCACCCAGGGCATTGACCGCGAAGGCTTTAAGCGGATCGGCTTCGCATTTTTCGACTTGGTGCATGGCGGCAGTATTAATGATGACATCGGCCCCTGCCTCTGCCAAAACCCTCTGTACCTGCCTGTTGTCAGCGATATCAAGTCTGTCAATAGTCAAAGGGACGACATCAAAGCACTCGGCCCTGAATAATTCAACAATATCCGAGCCCAGTTGCCCGTCAGCCCCGATCACAGCCAGTTTCATATTGCCCTCCGTAGCCCCAGGTATTACTATTTTTCCAGGGTCTTGAAAACTTGGATATTGTAATAAGCAGGGTTGTCGAAATCCTTGAAATTAGACAGGTTCTCCACCAGGTCCTTGATGATGGATTCCACATCATGCTTGGGATGAAAACTCAGTACTTTGCGCGCTTTATCGATACTGACTTTGTAATTGCGAAAATCCTGGATGTGTTTGATCTGCAGGCGCACATCGACCTGTAAATGGGTTTTGAGGCCGGATCTGACCAGGTCGCCCAATTCACCGACCGTATAATTGCCCGAAGCGATATTGAAAATTCCTGAAATAGCATCGTTGGCCTCGATAGCCCTGATGTAGGCACTGGCGGCATCCTGGATACTGAGAATCGGTCGCCAAATGGCCGGATTGTTGACAGTGATCACCTTGTCGGCAATTGCTGATTTGAACATGGTGTTCACCACCAGGTCCAGGCGCATGCGGGGGCTGTAGCCGCTGACTGTGCCTTGGCGGAAGGCGATCACTGAAAAATTATTGTCCTGCATCTGCATGACCGCCTGTTCGCCCTGCAATTTGGAGATGCCGTACGGATAATTGGACACTGCCGGCTGGGTCTCATCATACAGTTCATTGACCGTATAACCGTAGACCGAGCAGGAACCAGCGTAAATGAAACGCTTCACCCCTGCCTTTTTGGCTACATAGCCTAAAAAAGCCGGAGCAGCGGCGTTGTAAATGAAATTCTTGCTGGGAGCAAATTCGGCCATAGGATCATTGGAAAGGCCCCCCAGGAAAATCACCTGGTCAAAGCCGCGCACATCATCCACCTGCAGGTCGAAAATGTCCTTGTGTACAATACCGATCTCCTTTGGCAAATGGTTGCCGAACCAAAAAAGATCGATCACGCTGATCTCATAACCCCTTTCCAACAGCTTGGGAATCAGGACCGAACCGATGTAGCCGGCACCGCCGGCAATGAGTATTTTCATTCTGGCTTTCCTCCTATGGTTGGTAAATGAAGTTATCCGCTTCCGGACTGGCCAGCCACTGGGAAAGAGTGCGGGCCCGTGTATCTTTTTCTGACAAGACCGGGTTTTCCAGCGGCCAGGTGATACCGATGCCGGGATCATTCCATAAGATCCCGGATTCAGCTTTGCTGTTGTAAATCCCGGTGCACTTGTATTGGATCTCGGCAACGTCGGACAGAACGCAGAAGCCCCGGGCAAATCCGGCCGGAGCAAACACCTGTTTCTTGTTCTGGGCCGAAGCTTCAATGCCGAACCACTGGCCCAGGGTCGGAGAACCCTTGCGGATATCCACGGCAACCAGGTAGGCGCTGCCCAGGGTCACCCGCATTAGTTTGCCCATGGGAGGCTGCCATTGAAAATGCAAGCCGCGCAGTACCCCTTTCTGGGAACGGGAATGGTTGTCCTGGACAAAATCGACAGGCAGTCCCAATGCGTTGAATTGATCGGCCCTGAAAACCTCCATGAAAAACCCGCGTTCGTCCTCGAAAACCTCTTGCTCCACTACCACAAGGCCATTGAGATGACTGGAGGCGATTTTTATCTGCATGGGTTGTTCCTCCGCATTGATTTCAATCCTCTAGTTTATACAAAAAGAGACCAAAGTCAAGCGTGAATTGTTATAAATCCTTTTGAATCGGCCTAATTCACATCTTTTTCAATATCTTGATGCATTCATTGCGCAAGGATTTGAGCGGTTTGTCCGTGATTGACTCCAGGGATTTGATGCGTAATCTTTTCTCCAGTTCCTGGGCAACCGGGTCATCGGGAGTATCTCTTAAAAAACTGGTCAGGATCGGTTCCAGTGACAAGAACAGGTCGCGGTGGGCCGCCAATTCCTCTAGAAAGAGCTGGGGATTGAAGGCGATCAAATTGCCTATGATCTTGTTCAGGGCGATTTCAAAGGTCCCATAAGAAATCGTGAATAGACTAAAACCTAATTTGATCGAATTGGGTTTTCCTGAATAAATTTCACCTTCCAAAATTCCCAAATGGTCATAAATCATGTTGACAACCAAAAAGCCATCCCTGATATCAGTGATCTTTACATTTCCGGGAAGCAGGGTCAGCATTTTTGCAGCATTGGCTTCGTTGGGACCGGCATAGTATGCGTTCCATGCCTCTTCCACACCCTTCCAGTCCACGGCCGGTGTTCCTGTTTGTGCATATCCTGTCATTACAGCCAGAAAAAACAATCCGATCAGGCAGGAAACCATCCTTTGCTGATACATGTATCGCCTCCATTTCAAATGGCATATTTCAAATAATTTTAACAAAAATCAAAAACAAAAGATATCAATTTTAACTTTATTTCAATTTTTATTCAAATTTCGCTGTGCCCGGATTCATTCGTACTTAACTGCGTCCACCACATCGACCGCCGCCGCCTTGCGCGAAGGGATGAGAGTGGCGCTGAAACTGATCAGCAGAGAAGCCGCAATCACCGCCGCCAGATCCAGGAAACTGATGCGGAAGGGAACGAAACTGACCTGGTAGATCTCCGCGGGAACCTTTATCAATTCATAGTGGTTGGCCAAAAAGCAGAATCCCAATCCCAGGATGACTCCCAGGGCCGTACCCAGCAATCCGATGATTGCTCCCTGCAGGAAGAATATTTTCCTGATTTGGGCTGCGCTTGTACCGTAAGAAAGCAGGATGCCGATATCTTTTATTTTCTGCATGACCAGCAGGATCAAGCCGGCTATAATGTTGAGGGAAGCAACGATGATGATTAAGGTCAGCGTAAAGAAAAGTACGGTTTTTTCCATCTCCAATGCCGAGTAAAGTGATTGGTTAAGTTCCATCCAGGTTATTACCGCGTACTGGGCACCCAGGTGGCGGCGCATGCGGGCTGCGACTTTTTCGGCACTGAAGATATTGTCCAGGTTGACTTGCAGGTAGCTGATCTTGTTTTTCAGGGAAAACAACTGCTGGGCGGCACCCAGTCCGGCAATCACCGTGCCGCTGTCGAACTCAAAAAGCCCGGATCTGAAAATGCCGGAAATCCTGAATTTTTTGAAACGGGGCATGATACCCAGGGGGGAGAGGGCTGCCTGAGGAGAAACGATCAGGCAACTGTCACCGGCGAACAGAGTCAACTTCAAAGCCATTTCCCTGCCCAGCAGCAACTCCCGGTCATTGGCGGGAAGACGCCCGAATTCGAGCTTGGCCAGCCATGGTTCTTTTTTCTCCCGTCCCAAGTCCAGGCCGCGGAAAATCGCCCCGGTGACCTCCCGTCCGGCGCCTTTGACCAGAACGGTACCATAGACCACAGGCATCACGGTATTCACTTCCTTGAAATCTTTTTCCAGTTTGAAGCTCATGGTCTGGTAATCAGCAAACCCATCAGCAAAACGGTCGCTGACCATGATATGGGCCGATGAACTCAAGATGCGATTGCGAATATCGTTTTGAAAGCCGTTGATCAGGGAGAGGGCGATGATCAGGGCGGCAACGCCGATAGCAATGCCGAGAATTGAAACCAGGGAAATGATGGAAATGAAGGAATTTTTTCGACCCTTGGTCAGGTAGCGAAAGGCAATGAACCAGGCGAACTTCATTCCTTCGGTCTCAGCAGGGGGAAGAGGATGACTTCCTTGATGGAAGGCGCTCCCGTATAAAGCATGACCAGACGATCGATGCCGATGCCCTCCCCGGCCGCGGGAGCCATGCCGTATTCCAGGGCTTGCAGGAAATTGTTGTCGATCAGTTGGGCCTCAGCGTCGCCGCGCTCGCGGTTGCGCGACTGTTCTTCAAAACGCTTCCGCTGCTCGAGCGGATCATTCAACTCCGAGAAACCGTTGGCTATTTCCATGCCGGCAATGAAAAGTTCGAACCTTTCCGTTTCACGTTCATCGAGACGCGACGTTTTGGACAGCGGCGAAATCATCTTGGGATAATAAGTGACAAATGTGGGTTCGATCAGAGTTTTCTCGACATAAAAATCAAAGAGAAGTTCCAGCATCTTGCCAAAGGTGGGAGGCAGGGCTTCTTCGGGAAAATGTTTTTTTATATGCCCCTTGACCGCTGCTTCATCCCAGAGCTGCTCAATGGTCAGCCCCGCTTTTTCAGAGATGGCCTCCATGAATTTCACACGTTTGAAAGGAGGCGCCATGCTGATCATCTGCTCCTGCCACTGGATGGTCCCATCGGGAAGCAATTCCCGGTTCAGGGTCAGCAAAAGCTCTTCGCTCAAAGTCATATAGTCATTGAAATCACGGTACAACTCATAAAATTCAATCATGGTGAATTCGGGATTATGCATCAGTGAAATGCCTTCATTGCGGAAGTTGCGATTGATCTCGAACACTTTTTCCATGCCGCCCACCAGCAGTCTTTTTAAATACAACTCGGGAGCGACACGCAGGTACAGATCGATGTCCAAAGCGTTGTGATGGGTGATAAAAGGTCTGGCCGTGGCACCGCCGGGTATGGGGTGCATCATCGGCGTTTCAACTTCGATGTAGCCCCGGTCATGAAAAAACGCCCGGACATGCTGGATGATCTGCGAACGTTTGCGAAAAATCTGCTTGGTTTCGGGATTGACGATCAGGTCCAGGTAGCGCTGCCGGAGGCGCAGTTCCTTGTCCTGTAGTCCATGCCATTTTTCCGGAAGCGGATGGAATGACTTTGCTAAAAAGGTTATGTCCTTGACCAGTATGGACAACTCCTGCGTATGGGTCTTGAAAACCGTCCCCTGCACTCCGATAATGTCTCCGATGTCGAGGAGGTTGTTCAGGGCAAAGTCTTTTTCAGAAACCATTTCCTTGCGGATGTAAACCTGAAGCTTGTCTTCGCCGTCAAACATGTGCATGAAAGTGCTTTTGCCCATGCTGCGGATAGCCAGGATGCGGCCGGCGCAGCTCAACTCCTGGGCAGTTTCTTTCAGAGCCTCGGCATTGCAGTCTTTGAATTTGGCGATGATTTCGGCAAAGCGCATGGTGTTTTCGAAACGATACGGGTACGGGGTGATCCCCAATTCAATTGTTTTTTTTAGTTTTTCCAGCCTGACACTGAACTGTTCTTCCATCTGCTTACCTCATTCATCCAATATTTTTTTGTTTTTTCTGATGATGACGCCTTGGAAACGCTCGATACTATCCAGGGCAATTCCCAGGTTGGTAACCAGGTAACGTGAAGAAAAGTCCTGGTACTGCGGGTCGTAGAAGATCCGCCGCTGCCCGGGCAGTTCGATCTCCAGCCAGCGGTG
>SPCN01000210.1 GCA_004525465.1 Chrysiogenales bacterium
AGCCTTGTGCTTCGGCTGGATCGACAGCATCATCAAGCGTCTGGACGAGAAGACCTACGCCCGGAAATTCACGCCGCGCAACCGCGGCAGCAGGTGGTCGGAGTTGAACATCGCCCGGGCGAAGAAAATGATCACCGCCGGGCTGATGACGCCTGCTGGATCAGCTCTCATCGATCCCGGTCTGCTTCGCAGTAAGCGAGTACCGCGCCCGGCTCCACCTACCGGCGATCCACTAATTCCCGCTTTTATCAAAAATGGCCTGGCCGCCGACGAAAAAGCCCGGATTTTCTTTGAGAGCCTGGCCCCTTCCTACCGCCGGCTCTATTGCCGCTGGGTGGCCAGCGCCAAGAAGGAGGAGACCCGGCAAAAAAGACTGGCTGAACTGGTCGCCACCATGCGCGTCGGGCGCAAGCTGGGATTGAAATAGAAACTGACCTTTTTCTTTCAAATTTCACCTGATTCAGGTAAAATCAAAGAAAGAGAATTTTTTTATTAAAAAGAGAAAAAATGAAAGAAAAAACCGATCACAAAAAAGCATCCCACAGGCTGCAGGCCGAACAGCTTATCCGGAATTTTAAAAAGCGGGGATTTGAGGGCATCTCTGCGACAGCAGCGCTGAGGCGGTGGAAACGATCTGCCGCATGATCCCGGCCGGATCGCTGGTCGGCATGGGCGGATCGGAAACCATCCTGGAATCTGGCCTGGTCGACGCCCTGCGCCAAATGGACATCCGTCTGCTGGACCGCTATCAAAAAGGCGTCAGCAAGGAGGCAGTCGACGAAATGCGCCGCCAGGGGCTGTCGGCCGATGTTTTCATCTGCAGCAGCAACGCCGTCACGGCCGACGGCAAGCTGGTCAACATGGACGGCACCGGCAACCGGGTGGCGGCGCTGATCTACGGGCCGAAAAAAGTGATCGTCGTGGCCGGCATGAACAAGGTCGCCATCGACGTGCAAGCCGCCATCGCCCGCGCCAGGAACACGGCCGCCCCGGCCAACAGCCTGCGCGTCGGCGCCGACACGCCCTGTTCCCATACCGGCTTCTGCCAGGACCCGCACTGCCATCCCCCCCACCGCATCTGCTGCCAGCTCGTGATCAGCGAATCCAGCATGACCCCCGGCCGCATCACCGTGGTAATGGTCGGCGAAGCCTTGGGGTATTGAGAGCTTGCCCATGACCGGGAACCGGGAAGTGCGCGTCAGGGAGATGACCCAGGATGATCTCGGTTTCGCCACCGCCTTGACCCATACAGCAGGCTGGGCCAGCGAAAGCCGGGAGGTTTTCGAAGCTTTCCTGGATTACGATCCCTACGGTTGCTTCATCGCCGAAACAGGCGGGGAAAAAGCCGGCATATGCGTAGCCAGCAAATATCTTAACAACGGCTTCATCGGTGAACTGGTCGTGAGCAAGAATATGCGCGTTTTCGGAATTGGCCAAATACTTTTTCAAAAAGCCCTTGATTACCTGCTGAAAAGCCAAATGAAAAACATCTATCTGGACGGCGACCTGAACGCGGTCTCCTATTACGAAAGCATGGGCTTCCGAAAAATCTGCCGATCATTGCGCTTCCGGGGAAAAATCAAGGGCAAAATGCATGCCCACGTCCGCCGTCTCCATGCGGACGACCTCAAGCGACTGTGCAAGGCGGACCGCGAGCTGTTCGGCGACGACCGCGGCTTTTTCCTGCGCCGGCGTGCCGAAAATACTCTTGGCATGTGCCTGGCTGCTGAACGCCAGGGCCGCCTCAGCGGCTGGATCATGTCCCGGCCCGGAGACGGCCTGCTGGCCATAGGCCCCTGGGCCGCGCCCCACGGTGAGGAAGACGCGGTCTGCCTGCTGGAGCACCTGGCCAATGAAAACAGCACGGCGATTTTCCGCATCGGCGTCCTGGAAAAGAACGAGGCTGCGGCGCGCCTGCTTCGTTCCTGGACTGGCCTGCAGGAAACCATCCATTCCTGGTTCATGGTCAGGGGCCCATCCGACCGCCTGGGCAACCACCCCGCCTTGTACGCCATCGGTTCCGGGGCCAAGGGCTGAGGGGCACGCCGCCATGCAATCCCCATCCGTCGCCGTCATGTCCGACATCCACGGCAACCGCTGGGCCTTGGAAGCGGTCTTGAGTGATATCCGCCGCCGCGGCATCCGCGATATCGTCAATCTCGGCGATAGCCTGTACGGACCGCTCGATCCGGCCGCAACCGCCGCCATGCTCATCGAACTCCGCCTGCCGACCGTTGCCGGCAATGAAGACCGGATCCTCCTGGAGGAACCCGGCCAGCATAAATTGTCCGTCTATCCTGACGGACCCAATTTGTCTGTCCCCTTCAGAAGGCAACATGCCGATGCGCCATCCCTGGCATTTGTGCAGGCGAACCTGAAAAGTGAACACCGGCAGTGGATCAGGGCTTTGCCGCTCAACGCCGTCGCCTTTTCCGATTTCTTCCTGTTCCACGGCACACCGGAAAAAGACAACGAATATTTTTTACAGGAAGTGCTGGCCGACGGCGTGCGTCGGCGCTCCGAAGCGCAGCTGCTGGAAATGCTGAAAACACATATGCAGCCGGTACTGCTGTGCGGCCATGATCACAGTCCCGCTTTCGTGCGCCTGGGCGACGGCCGGCATGTCATCAATCCCGGCAGCGTCGGCCTACCCGCCTACCGCGACCATGATCCTTTCCCGCATGTGATGGAAACGGGATCGCCCCATGCGCGCTACAGCGTAATTTCCAGATGGAGCTCCGGGGTGGCCGTGCAAAATATCGCGGTCCCCTACGACTGGGAGGCAGCGGCGCTGACGGCCGAAAAGAACGGCCGGCCTGACTGGGCGTGCTTCCTCCGCAGCGGCCGGGTTCCTGCATGAAGATGGCTTGCCGATGGACAAAAAAGCTGACTTTCAATAAAGTAAGGAGACCGCACATGAAAAATAATTGTTTTCCTTTTTTTGCTCTTTTGGCTTTGGCCATTGTCTGCCAGGGGCTGCTGACCGCCCAAACCGCGCCGCTCAAGCCGGTCAATTTCGGCGACATGATGCCCGATTTCACCCTGCCGGCCGTCCAAGGCGGCGAAATTTCCCTGTCAGCCCTGAAAGGCAAAAACGTGCTACTCATCTTTCCGCGCGGCCGCGTCGGCGATCACTGGTGCCAGATCTGCCACTACCAATATGCTGAACTGGCCGACCTGGAAAGGGAATTGCAAATCCGCAAGAAGTACAACCTGGAGATCCTCTTCGTCCTCCCCTACGACAAGGCCACGGTGGAACATTGGGCCGACATCTTTCCCGAGCAGATGGCCGTTATCGAGGGCTGGAAGAATCCTCCCGCCGAAGCGCAAAAAGACCCGGGCACCGCACGCTGGATGGAAACTTCCCGGCGCCTGTTCCCGAAGAAATTCGTCATGAGCAAGGATAGCATTCCGCTCCCTTTCCCCATCCTGATCGACGGCGAGCGCAAGCTGTCCGAAGGGCTGCAGTTGTTCACCCTCTTTTGGGACCGCAGCTACGTCGAGCAGAACATCGCCACCATTTTTCTCCTGGACAAAACCGGCCAGGTGCGTTTCAAATATTTTAGCCAGGGCACGGTCGACCGCCCCGACGCCGCTTTCCTGCTCAAATTCATCGAACGCATGCTGTAGCGTCGACCGGTGCTGAACAAATTTGACTGGGAACCTATAAGGCTGATGAACGTATAGAAGGGTGAAGACAATGTAAAGGAGGAATGTCATGAAAAAATCACTTTTTATCTTATTCATGCTGATTTTCTTGGTGCAAATCGGTTTGCCCCAAGGCCAGCCCGCCGCCGTCGGCAATGTAGAAAAACAAGCGGTGGTCGAAGCTGTAGTCAAGGTACTTAATGCACAGTACGTTTTTCCCGATGTGGCAAAAAAAATGGGAGATTTGATCAAGAAAAACCTGAAGGCTGGAAAATACAAGCTCATTGAGGAACCCCGGGCCTTCGCCCTGCAACTGACAGAGGACCTGCGCTCGATCAGTCATGACCGCCACCTGGGCGTGCGCTACGCGCCGGAACGCATCCTCGAAATGAAGACCCCGGACGAGGCCAAAAAGAAAGCGGCCGCGGAATACCAGAAAAAACTCGACCGCATGGACAACCAAGGCTTCAAGGAGGTCAAGATCCTCAGCGGCAATGTCGGCTACCTGAAATTCAATTACTTCAGCGCCGCCCAGGAAGCTTTCCAGGTGGCGGTCGGGGCCATGGCCTTTTTGGCCAATTGCGACGCCCTGATCGTGGATCTGCGCGAAAACGGCGGCGGCAACCCCGAAATGATCCAGCTCCTTTCCAGTTATTTCTTTTCAGGAGAGCCCCGGCATCTGAATTCCTTTTATTACCGCATGGACGAAAAGACCGAACAATTTTGGACCCTGCCCTATGTCCCCGGCAGCAAGCTGGCCGAAACCGACCTCTATGTGCTGACCAGCCGCTACAC
>SPCN01000343.1 GCA_004525465.1 Chrysiogenales bacterium
CCTGGCCGAACATGCCAATATTCGCCCATAAAAAAAACAAGAACAATAAGGTGACCTTTCGTTTCTTCATGAAGACTTTAAATTGATGTGTATTAAAATAATGACTGACGATTTGGGCATGAGTCATTATGTTAAGAAAAAGAAAAATAGTAAATAGGAAAAATCCTTATTTTGCGCAGGTTTATTTGCTGCGGATCACGAAGGATTTGCTAAAGAAAGCAGGGGGCATAATTATGCCCCCTGCCCTTGAACAGTACTTTTTTTATACTCCTGACACGACCACGTTCTCGAAAACCAGGCTGGGGAAGCGGCTGGAAGAGTAGAGGAAGGGGTCGTTGGCCACTTCAATGAGCTTGTGCCAGAACTTCAGGTGGTTGTCGGCGATGTTCATTTCGGCCACGGCCTGCACCGGCTCGCCGTTCTCGAAGAGCTGGCCGGTAATACCGATCGAGGTGTCGCCGGTAGTCGGGTTGGAGTTGCCGCCGATAAAGCCGCTGATCAAAATGCCGCGGCCCAGGTCTTTCATGATCGCACCGACCGGGCGCTGCCCCGGAGGGATGACCAGGTTGGACGGTCCGCCCGCGGTGGGTTCCCACTCCAGCTTGCGGCTGTAATACCAGTCGACGAAAAATTCCTTCAATACCCCGGCCTCGATCATGTTCCTTTTCTTGGCGGTGATGCCATCGTTGTCATACAGGCGGCTGCCCAGGCCCTTGGGGATGAACGGATCGTCGACCAGGGTGAGATGCCGGCTGCCAACCGCCTGGCCTTTCTTGTCGGCCAGGAACGACCGTTTTTGCTGGATGCTGCGCCCGAACATGGCGCCGAGGAACCCTCCGAAGAGGCGGCCCACGTTCTGGTTCTCAATGATGATGGGCAGGGTCTCGGTCTTGATCTTTTTGGCCCCCATCAGGTCCAGGGTGCGCCGGGCGGCCCGGGCGCCGATCTCTTCCGGGCTGGGCAGGTCGCGGCGGCAGACGGTCACCGCGTAGCTATAGCCGTTGGGCCGGCGGTCGCCGGCGTCCTGGGCAGTCATCTGGGCGACGGCCGCGTAGTAAGTCCCCCGGCTATAGCCTTCGAAACCGTTGCTGGCCACCATAACCGATTCCTGGTTGCCGTCCTCCTCCTGGGCCGTGACCGAGATCACCTTGTCGCCGCCGGCCTGCAGGCAGGCATTTTCCATGGCCTTGGCCAATTCGTGGCGGTTTTCCGGCGTGAAGGACGCATAGTCTGAATCCGCGAGTTCGAGGTCCATTTCAGCCCGGCCCTGGCAGTATTTCGGGTCGGGAAGGGTTCGGTAAGGATCTTCGGCCAGGAGTCTGGTGGCGACCACGGCATTGGCCAGGAAATCCCGCAGAGCTTCCTTCCTCAGGTCGGAGGTGCTCTGGTTGGAATAGCGGCCGTTGACAAAAACCCGGACATTGAGGGCCTTTGTAGAGGCCTCCTTGATGTTTTCCGGCCGGCGATCGCGGTAACTGACCTCAACGGAACGGTTGCTGTCCAGGTTGACCATGCAGGCGTCGGCGCCGGCCACCTTGGCGGTTTTCACCACCCAGGCACACAATTCTAACATTTCCTTGTTCATTTCCTATTCTCCTTTGCTCAAGACCTGACGCCGCCGACGGTCAGCGACGTGACCAGGCACGAAGGTTGTCCGAATCCGCACGGGGCGGCCTGCCCACCTTTACCGCAGGCGCCGGTGCCGCCCTGGAACAATTCCAGGTCATTGGCCACCATGGCGATGTTCTGCAGCATTTTGGGGCCGTTGCCCATGATATTGATGTCCTTGATCGGGGCGCCGAGTTTGCCGTCCTCGATCATCCGTCCTTGAGAAACATAGAAAGCGAAATCGCCTTCACCGATCTTAACCTGGCCGTTGCTGACGTTCTGCACGTAGATGCCCTTGCCGGCGGCGCGGATCACGTCCTGGGGATCGGCCGGGCCGGCCAGCATCAACGTGTTGCGCATGCGCGGCTGCACGTAGTGCTGGTAGCTTTCGCGGCGGCCGTTACCGGTGGGTTTCACCTTGTAGTAGCGGGCTGAAATCCGGTCATGCATGTAACTCTTCAGCATACCGTTCTCCACCAGCACCGTCCTCTGACCCGGGATGCCCTCGTCGTCGAAGTTGATGGAGCCCAGCATGCCGGGGATGGTGCCGTCATCGATGATGGTCACAAAAGGTTCGGCCACCTTTTTGCCGATCATGGTGCAGTAGGTCGAAGTTTTCTTGCGGTTGAAATCGGCTTCCATGCCGTGGCCGATGGCTTCATGCAGCAGGACGCCCGTCACTCCTGGTCCCAAGACCACCGGCATTTCCCCGGCCGGCGGCTGCACGGCGTCGAACAGTAGCAGGGTGTCAGCGACAGCCTTGGCGGCGATGGCCTCGACGGCAGCCTGCGAGTAAAAGGAAAAATCCCTGCGCCCGCCCAGGTTCCAGCCCGCTTGCTCCCGCTTGCCATCCTTTTCCGCGACAACCGCTGCCGTGAGGTAGTTGCGCGGCTGCAAATCTTCGGCCTTAACGCCGTCGGAGGTAACCACCATGATGCGTTTCTGCTGGTCATGGAAGGTGGCATTGACTTTGACAACCAGCGGCGAAAGGGCGAAACACTTTTCATTGACACCCTGGACCAGGGGCAGTTTCGCGGTCAAAGGCACGTCGGTCAGCAGTTTTACCAGGGGATAATGATTCGCGGTTTTCAGCCAGGCGAATTGCTTGGCCGGCTCGGTTTTGCCGCCGGCGGCAATGGTGGCGGCGATGGCGGCGGCATTGAGCATGGCCTTCTCATCCAGTTCCTGGGTAAACCCGTAGCCGACCTGGTCGCCCTTGACGGTGCGGATGCCCACGCCCAGCGCCACATCACTGTAGGCG
>SPCN01000225.1 GCA_004525465.1 Chrysiogenales bacterium
CCTGGCGCCAAACTGCCCGTTCTGGCTGCAGGAAGGGCTGGCCCAGTACTGCAGCGGCGACCAGCCGGTCAACGCGGCCCAGGTGATCCCCCTGAAGCTTCTGGCCAAAGGCTTCCCGCGCGAGCCGCGTGCGGCCATGGTGGCCTACCTGGAGAGCTTGCAGGTGGTGGAAGACCTGGTGAGTGAGTACGGCATGGCGCGCCTGCGCCGCTTGCTGGGCAAACTGGGCGACGGCAGCGACCTGGAGGCGGCCTTCGCCACCGCCTACGGCCAGCCCTTCAGCCGCTGGGCCGAGCAGTGGCGGCCGGTGACGCGCGAGGAGTGATGGGCGGCTGGAAGTGTATCCTGAAATCATAGTATAATTACGGCGGGAGCAGGGCATGGAACTATCGTGGTTGAAGGGCGTAAGCCCGATCCTGTTGGCGCTGGGGGCGACACTTTTCACCTGGGGCGTCACCGCCCTGGGCGCGGCCACGGTTTTCTTTTTCAAAACCCTGAACAAAAGGACACTCAACACCATGCTGGGTTTCGCCGCCGGGGTGATGATCGCGGCCAGCTACTGGTCGCTGCTGCAGCCGGCCATTGAAATGTCGGCTGCCAGCGGCGGGCTGCCCTGGCTGCCGGCTGTGGTCGGTTTTTTAAGCGGCGGCATTTTTTTGCTGGCCATTGACAAGATCCTGCCCCACCTGCACATGGGGCTGGATATGAAAAACGCTGAAGGCATCAAGACATCCTGGCAGCGGAGCACCTTGCTCATTTTGGCCATCACCCTGCACAACATACCCGAGGGACTTGCCGTGGGCGTCGCTTTCGGCGCCCTGGGCCAGAGCTGGTCGCCGGCGGCGCTGGGCAGTGCCTTGGCTTTGGCCTTCGGCATCGGCTTGCAGAATTTTCCCGAGGGGGCCGCCGTTGCCATCCCCCTGCGCCGCGAAGGATTTTCGCGGTTGAAAGCATTCTGGTACGGGCAGTTGTCGGGGTTCGTCGAACCGCTTGCCGGCGTGGCGGGCGCCCTGCTGGTCTTGCTGGTCAAACCCCTGCTGCCCTATGCCCTTTCCTTTGCCGCCGGGGCCATGATCTTCGTGGTGGTGGAAGAACTCATTCCCGAATCGCAGCGGGGCAACGAAACCGACCTGTCCACCATCGGCGTCATGCTCGGCTTTGCGGCCATGATGTTTTTGGACGTGGCATTGGGCTGAATCCCGTTTTCCCGGGCCGTTCAGGCTGTACTCAGTTTGGTTTTTGGAGCTGCTTGAATTTTTCGCGGCATTCATCGCTGCAAAAATAAAAAGTTTCCTTTTCCCGGGTCAGGGGCAGAGCCTGGCCGGCCGGGACATAGGTACCGCAAACCGGGTCCTGGACCATTTCTTCTATGGCCTGGCCCTGACGGTCGAAGCTTCGCGGTCTCGCTGCGGGCGGAGGGCTTTTGAACAGCCATTTGAAAAGCAAATAAATAATGCCGGCCAGCAAGAGAAAACGAAAGAAAGTCATTATTGGAGTTGCAGTCCCGACTTTTCAGCGGCCGTGACAAGCTGGCCGCTTTGGATCAGGTCGGCTATATGGCGGATATGGATGTCCATGCGGGTATCTTCGCTTAAAAAAGGCACCTGTTTGCGGATCAGGGCCTTGACGTGCTCCAGCGGCGGCGAGCTTTTCAATTTGTAAAAATCCAGGGCCTGGGCCGCGGCCATTAATTCAATGGCCAGGATGTAGGTCAGGTTGCCGATGATCTCGCGCGCCTGACGGGCGCCGATGGTGCCCATGCTGACGTGGTCTTCCTGGTTGGCCGAAGTGGGGATATTGTCCACCGAGGCCGGGTGGGCCAGGGATTTGTTTTCCGAAGCCAGAGCCGAGGCCGTGACGTGGACGATCATGAAACCTGAATTCAGGCCGTTGTCGGCGATCAGAAAATTGGGCAGCCCCATGTTGGAGGCGGGATTGATCAGGCGGTCGATGCGCCGCTCGGAGATGTTGCCCAGTTCGGTCAGGGCGATGGCCAGGAAATCCATGGCGAAAGCCACCGGCTCGCCGTGGAAATTACCGCCGGAAAGGATGAGTTTTTGTTCCGGGAAGATCAGGGGATTCTCGGTGGCCGAGTTGGTCTCGATCTCCAGGACGCGGCGCACGTACTTCAGCGTGTCGCGCACCGCCCCGTGCACCTGGGGAATACAGCGGACGGAATAGGCGTCCTGCACCTTTTTCTTGCCCTGGTGGGATATCCACAACGGCGAGTCCTTGATCAAGTGCAGGATATTGTTGGCGCTCTCCAGCTGTCCGGGATGGCGGCGGACATTCTGGATCTCCTCATAAAAAGGCGAGGGGTTGCCCAACTGGGCTTCGAAGGTCATGGCCCCGGCGATATCGGCTACTTTGGCCAGGTTTTCGGCTTCACGCAGATTGAAAATGCCGATGGCGGTCATCACCTGGGTGCCGTTGATCAATGCCAGGCCTTCCTTTTCCAGGAGCACCAACGGCGACAGGCCGGCTTTTTTGAAAGCCGTTGCCGAACTCTGCTCATGATTCCGATAAACGACTTCTCCTTCACCGATCAGGACCATGGCCAGGTGGGACAACGGAGCCAGGTCGCCGGAAGCGCCCACCGATCCCTTGGCCGGGATCAGGGGGACGACGTTTTTGTTCAACAAATCAAGCAGCAGCTGCACCACTTCCAGGCGCACGCCGCTGTAGCCCTTGGCCAGGACGTTGGCCCGCAGCAGCATGATGCCGCGCACGATGTCGGCAGGCAAATTAGGGCCGACCCCGGCCGTGTGGCTCTTGATCAGGTTTTTTTGGAGCTTCTTCAGATCTTTCTTTTCGATGCGGCGTTGGGCCAGGGCGCCGAAACCGGTGTTGATGCCGTAGTAGGGTTTATCGGAATGGATGAATTCTTCCAGTACCAGCCGGCATTTTTTTATTTTGGCCACGGTGGCGGACGAAAGTTCCACCCGCTTTTTTCCGCGTGCCACCTGATCGAATTGCTCTAAACTTAAACAGTCACCGTCAATTTTGATTGCCATGATTTTATTTCATTAGTTCCTGGCGCGAAAAATCGCGCCCCATGCTGAATTCCGACCAATCGAACGGGTAGCGGCCGTCCATGATGATCTCGCTGACATAGCGGCCGATGGCCGGTGCGAACATGAAGCCGTGGCCGCACATGCCGTTGGCCACATACAATCCCTTGATCTTGGTCCTGTCGATAAACGGGCTGCCGTCCGGGGTCATGGAATAGCAGCCGCCCCAATGGCGGATGACCCTGGCCTTGGCCAGTTCGGGGACCAGGCGGACTGTGCGCTTGGACATCTCCACCAGGAATTCCAGGGAAGATTCGGTGTGAATGCCGGGCTTGTTGGGCACGGGACTGTAGCAGCCGATCACCTGGCCGTTGCTGCGCTGGCAGAAATAGCAGCCGTCCGCACGGTAATCGACTACCATGGTGGTGAATATGGGCGGCAGGCGATCGGTGATGAATGCTTCATGTTCTTCAGGTTCGATGGGCAATTCCAGGCCGGCCAAACGGGCTACTTCCCTGGCCCAGGGCCCCGAGGCGTTCAGGATGACATCGGCATGGAAAGTATCTCCCGCTGTGGTGCGTACGCCCTTGGCGGTTTCCTTTTCGACGATGATCTCATTCACTTCGCTGAAAAAGCACACTTGCGATTTTTGCTTTTTTATTTCCTGGATGTAGCCTTCCATGACTTTGAACGGGTAGGCCTGGCCGTCTTCGGGAGAAAAAACCCCGCCTAAAAGCCCCTCGGGATTCAACTGCGGAGCGATTTTCAGGCAGGCGCTGGCATCCAGTATCTCAACCTTGAGCCCCAATTCCAGTTGCAGCGGCAATATGGTTTTGAAGGTTTGCAAGTGCAGCGGGTCATGGGCCAGGAACAGGTAGCCGCCCTCGTGGTATTCCACGGAAAAACCGAAATCCTCGCGCATGCTGCGGAACTGGCGAACGCTCTCCTGCATCAGCCGGATGGCACCCGGGGTTGAAAACTGCTGGCGAATGCCGCCGATGCAGCGCCCGGTTGAGCCCGATCCGGGATATTTTTTCTCCAGGACCAGCACCCTTTGTCCGCGCCTGCTCAAGTGGTAAGCGGAGGCCAGACCGATGATGCCACCGCCGATGACGATGACATCGAATTGCCGGTTCATCACTTCAGCCGATGTTTTTTACCGA
>SPCN01000220.1 GCA_004525465.1 Chrysiogenales bacterium
CGGCAAGGTGCGCGATGTGTTCGAAGTTGACGGCCGTTTGCTGATAGTCTCCAGCGACCGCATATCGGCGTTCGATTATGTTCTTCCTTCCTTGATCCCCGGTAAGGGGCAGATATTGAACCGCATCGCCGGCTTCTGGTTCGCTAGGACCCAGAACCTGATCCCCAACCATGTGATCAGCACTGAGCCGGAAAAGCTTCCGGAATTTGCCGCCCAGGCGGATATTCTGGAAAAACGCTCGCTTCTGGCCAAGAAACTCGAAGCCTTTCCCATCGAAGCCATTGTCCGCGCCTATATAGTGGGATCGGGCTGGAACACCTACCAGAAAACCGGGACCATCTGTGGGGTCAAGCTACCGCCGGGGCTGAAATTCGCCGATTCTCTCCCCGAACCTATATTCACGCCCACGACCAAGGCCGATACGGGCCATGACGAGGACATTACCTCAGAACAGATGGCCAATCAACTGGGTGAGGAGACTGCCGCCCAGATCAAATCTCTTTCCCTGCGGTTGTTCGCTGCGGCCAGCGCCTATGCGCTTGAAAAGGGCATCATTATAGCCGACTCCAAGTTCGAATTCGGCCGTGACGACATGGGCAACGTGGTTCTCATCGACGAGATATTCACTCCCGATTCTTCCCGGTTCTGGAAACGCGACGAGTACAGGCCCGGGCAGGAGCCGCCACCGTTCGACAAGCAGTTCGTACGAAATTTCCTCCTTGGTTCCTCCTGGGACCGCAAGTCGCCGCCGCCGCAACTTCCTGCCGATGTGATCGTCTCCACGACCGAGAAATATGGGGAGATTTTCCGTATCCTGACCGGTCAGGAACCATGAGCGGCGAATTGAACATTCTGGATTTGCTTTTTTTGCTGATCCTCTTTTTTTCCGTTTTTTTCGGCCTATTCCGCGGCCTGGTACGTGAGTTGTTTTCGTTGTTTTTTCTGATCGCGGCTTTGGTCATCGCTTTTTTTTACTATCAGGAAGCCGGACTCTTCCTGAACAGCTGGATCGACAACCGCAATCTGGCCAATTTTGCCGGTTTCTTGTTTTTACTGGCGTTGGTCGCCGTATTTGGTTCGATAATCACCCACCTGATCGGCAAATTCCTGATCGTTGGCCCGCTTAAAGCCATGGATCGCTTGCTGGGAGCCGCTTTCGGACTGCTGCGCGGAATTTTGCTGGCCGGATTGATCATTTACAGTTTCTTGGTTTTCCCTTTAAACCAGGAATTGCTCAACCGTTCGCAGCTGGCCCCCCATCTGGCCAGAATTATTGTCTTGGGCATCAAGGTGCTGCCTCCCTCACTACGGGACAGGCTGAAATTAATCAAGTTCTATGACTGCCAAAAAGATAACCGAAATAGCCGAACAGTTTGAAGCACTGACCATCAAGAATCAAATGAAGATTCTGGCAGGCAAGGCAATCAATTCACGATATCTTTTCTACAAAGAGATCACAGAGGAATTTGAAAAGACCCTTTTGCAGGCCTTGTTGGAAAAATATGACCACAATGTATTGAAAATGTCGGCAAGTGTCAAATTGCATCGGAATACAATTGCCAAAAAAATGAAAAAGTTAAAAATAAAGGATAAAAAAGTAAAAAACAAGTAAAGTACGTCGATTGAAATGTAAAATTCCCCAACAAGGCATTTGATCTGCTTTAAATCACGGTGAAGACGCGGGGCTTTATTTCGAACCCGGCTGAAAAAAAAATGATTTTGTGATATAAAGAATCGTTAAAAAATAATGATCTGGAGGTTGCCATGGTTCTGCACCAGGAGTTTATTAAAAACGCCAAGAAGTATTCGGAAAAACTGGCTATTATCGACCGTACTCTCGAAAAAAAGGTCACTTATTCCAAGGCCTTGATCGCCTCGCTGATCCTGGCCCGCAAGTTCAAAAAGTACGATGACGGCTTCATCGGCATCATGATCCCCACTTCGGCCGGCTGCATGCTTTCAATCCTTGGCGTGCTTATGTCCGGCAAGGTGCCGGTGATGATCAATTACTCCACCGGCGCGGCCAATAACGCTGAATACGCCCAGAGAAAATGCGGTTTCAAAACCATCATCGCTTCCCGGGCCCTTCTGGAAAAAATCGGCTGTCGCCTGGTTTCGGGGATGGTCTTTATCGAAGACATCATGGAAAGCATAGCCCCAGCCGATAAAGTGAAAGCGCTTGTTAAATCCAAGCTGCCGCTCAATTTCCTGTTGAAATCGGTCCACCAGGGCGAACCCGACGACAACCTGGTGATTCTTTTCACTTCGGGCAGTGAAAAGGATCCCAAGGCGGTTCAACTAACCCACCGCAACATCGGGACAAACGTAATGGACATAGCCAAGGTGCTGACTGTGACCAGCGATGACATCATGCTGGCCAACCTGCCACTTTTTCATGTTTTTGGCCATAATATCGATTTTTGGCTGCCTATGCTTTTTGGTATGACCATTGTTTCCTACGCCAACCCCCTGGAATACAAGAAGGTCTGCACCATCGTACGCGAAGAAAAGGTTTCACTCATGGTCGGTACCCCCAGCTTTTTTTCCGGCTACCTGCGCCAGTCGGATCCCGGCGATTTTTCTTCACTGCGCGTGGCCGTGGCCGGGGCCGACAAGACTCCTGATTCTCTGCGCGCCGGTTTTCTGAAGAAGCACAACCTGGAACTATGCGAAGGATACGGTACCACAGAAACCAGCCCGGTCGTTTCCACCAACCTGCCCAATGCCAACAAGCCTGGCAGCGTGGGCAAGGTGCTACCCAGTGTCCGGGTGAAGATCGTGGACATCAATTCCGGCGAAACGCTGCCGCTGGGAAGCGAGGGGAAAATACTGGTCAAAGGCGACCTGGTCATGAAAGGATATTTCGACGATCTGGAGGAAACCTCACTCAGGATCAAGGACGGCTGGTACGAGACCGGCGACATGGGAGTGCTGGACGAAGAAGGCTATCTATGGCACCGCGGCCGGCTGAAGCGCTTTGTTAAGATCGGTGGCGAAATGGTTTCATTGGTGAGAGTCGAAAGCGTTTTGCTGAAACTGCTTCCAGAGGAAACCGAGTGCTGCGTGGTTGAAGTTCCGGATTCGCTGAAAGGGGCCAGGATCGTCGCCGCCTTGAATAAAGAGGTTAACCAGAAAAAAATGCTCAAGGCCATGGCCGCAGAACTCCCGGCCATCGCCCTGCCCAAGCAATTCGTGATTCTGGAAGATTTTCCCAAGATGGGCAGCGGTAAGATCGATTTCCGTACCATTACCGAAATGGTCCGCCAACAGCTGCAGGTGAAATCCTGATCACAACGAGATGATGGCTTGGCTGCGGGATTAAAGAAACAGCAGGGTCAATATCCCCGCGGCCAACAGATACATTCCAAAACCGTAAAACTTCTCACGGATCATAATCCTTTTCAGCATTCCCAGGGCCAGGTAGCCGAAAAAAGCCGCGGCCAGCACGGCCAGCAGCAGTTGGGGCCAATGGCCTCCCTGCCAGGGGATACTGTCGGCTTCGAGCAGTAAGGCGCCAAGGATGGCCGGGATGGAAAGCAGAAAGGAAAAGCGGAAGGAAAATTCAAATCCCAACCCCAGGATCAGCGCTACGGCAATGGTCAGGCCGGAGCGGGAAACCCCGGGAAGGATGGCGACGCCCTGGCAGACGCCAATGATGAACGCGGCCGGAAACATGGCGATGCTTTTCACACGCAGGTATTTTGTGGCCAGGAGCACGATTGCGGTGAATAGGAAGCAATATCCCAGGTAGGTCGGTTCTTCAAACAGCTTTTCAAAAAAATCCTTGAAAACGAAACCGATGACCGCCGTCGGCAGTGTGGCGGTCGCCAGCAGCAGCAGCATGTGGAAATTCTTTTTTTCGTAAAAACGCAGCACCAGGGGTTTCAGGTCCCGCAAAAAATAAAGCACCACCGCCAGCAGGGTACCCAAGTGAAAAAAAATGTCATAAATCAGCGGCAGGGTGTTGAAGTTCAGGATCCTCTGGAAAACAAGCAGGTGGCCGCTGGAACTTACCGGAAAAAACTCCGTGACTCCTTGCACCAGGGCCAGCAGGATGATTTTCAGGGCAATCGGCAAGTCAGCCTCCGATTTGTGATTTGACCTTGCGGATGACTTCGTCGACCTGGGTCTGGATCTTCTGCAGCTCCTCTGCTGAATCGGCCTCGTAGCGGACCACGAGCGCCGGCTGGGTATTCGAAGCCCGGACCAGCGCCCAGCCGTGCGGGAACTTGACCCGGGCGCC
>SPCN01000082.1 GCA_004525465.1 Chrysiogenales bacterium
CGAGCTCGGACGTCTTCAGGAAGCCCGGCTCCTGGCGTCGGCCGCCCTGGATCTTGAACCTGAATATGTGGCGGCAATTGTGTTCATTCATAAACTGGACGGACTGCCGGCTGCGGACCCTGTCCTGCAAAGGCGGCTGGCCCAAATCCGCGCCAAGGCGAAAAAACTCGGTGCCAAGCCCGGTTCATACCTGGCTAAATTGTATGAGCTTCCCGAGCCGCCTGCCGCGGGGCGATGATCAGTCGACCTGGGCTTCCAGCCTGATGAAAATGTAGGGATTGCGATAGTCATTGGTACGGATCTTGACCATGCTGTTGAAATTCGCCTTTTCGAAGGGGGTGAAGCGCAGGGTGATCTCCGTGCTCTTTTTGGGGGCCAGGATGTTGGTTTTGAATTCCAAGGACACCTCGGGGGCGCAGCTGATTTCGAGGACGCGCAGGTCCATGTTGCCGCTGTTGCTCAGGTTGAGTTTGCGCAGGTAGGTTTTCCCGATACTGACGCTGCCGAAGGCGAAATGGTCGGGTTTGAGGTCTGCCTGGGCAAAATCCTTCATGGTTACGGTGCCGCTTATGGTCAGGCGGACTTCAGGAGTGTCAGGATCGTTGCTGGTCACCGTGATGGTTTTGACGACCTTGCCGTTGTAGCCGCTGGTATTGAATTTGCTGTTGATCGTTCCTTTTTCTCCGGCCTGGTAATCTTTTTTGGTCAAGGCAGTGGTGGTGCAGCCGCAGGCAGGAATGATGTTCTTGATATAGAGGATATCCGTGCCCGCATTTTCGAATTCAAAATTCATGTCCACGGTTTTGCCGCTGTTCACCTCGCCGAAATCCAGGGTCGCGTTTTTGAATTTAATGGTCGGTTTGGCAAACAGCACTGCCGCCAGTAAAAAGGTCAATATAAAAATATTTTTTTTCATTTTTCCTCCAATTCCTTGATTTTTTTTTCGATGAGACGCAATTTATCCTTCCATGCCGCCAGGTTCCTGGCCAAAACCATGTTCTTGCGCCAAGAGCCGATCTCCTGATGCGGGATACCGGCAACGATCATCCTGGTTTTAACCGATCCGGTGACACCGGACTTGGCTGCGATCATGACCCCGTCGGCTATCTGAATATGGTCGGCGAGGCCCACCTGCCCGCCCATAATCACCTGGGCGCCGATCCGGGTGGAACCGGAAATGCCGGTTTGTGCGGAAATCGCCGTGTTTTTGCCGATGTAAACATTGTGGCCGATCTGCACCAGGTTGTCCAATTTTACGTTTTCGGCCAGGACCGTCTCCTCGATAGTCGAGCGATCGATGCAGGTATTGGCACCGATCTCACAGCCGTCGCCGATGATCACTTTGCCTTTTTGGGGAATTTTCACCGCCGAACCGTCGGCGCTGCGTCCGAAACCGAAACCATCGGCCCCAATGACCGCCCCGGGGTGGATGATCACCCGGTCGCCGATTTCCACGTTTTCGCGGATGACCACCTGGGAATAGATCAGGCATTCACGGCCGATTTTGACATTGTGATAAATGGTCACATTGGCATGAATCTCGGTGTCGGCTCCGATCCGGCTGTGGGCGCCGATGTACGAAAAAGGACCTACCCTGACGTTGGCTTCCAGCCGGGCCTTCGCGGAAATGTCGGCGTTGGCGGCAATGCCCGTGCAGAAAGGGACGCGGGGATTGAAATATTCCAACAGCCGGGCAAAAGCCAATTGGGGATCGGAGACAAAAACCAGGTTGGCATAAGTGATCGGACTGCCCTCGCTCACGATCAGGGCGCCGGCTTGGATACAGGAAATATCGGAGTTTTCCTTTTTCCTGGCAACAAAAGCGATATCGTTCGGACCGGCCGCGGCCAGCGCCTGGACCCCGGTGATTTCAAGGGATTCGTTTCCGCGTAGCACGCCGCCGATCAGGGCGGCAATTTCTTTCAATTCAGGCATTTTTCTCCTTGTCCAGAAGATAGGTCATTTTGGCTCCATAGAGCATTATGCCCATGGTGAGCTCCATCCAGAATCCGAACAGGATAATGGCCACGATCGGATCCTCCATTTTGCGCAGCAAGGACACATGCACCAGATAGTAAGTATATGCCCTTTTGACCGTTTCCCACAATAGGGCTGAAAACAGTGAGGCCGTGAACGCCGCCCCGGCAGCGACTTTTTTTTCCGGGATCCATTTGAACAGAATGTAAAAAAACAACAAAGTGATCAGGAATGGCAGGAGATATTTGATGAGAAATCCGTTGGTAGCCTGAATCAATGCGGAATCGATGAAGCTTGAGGCCTCGTATTCCTTAAAAACAGTGGTGATGGTCGAAATCAGCCCGGTTATAAAGAAAGAAGAAAAGATCAGGATGACAACAATGATAAGCAATCCGAATTCCTTGATCCTTTTGATGAAAAAGCTGCGCTTGGTATTGATGAAAAACATATCATTGACGTAGAGGACGATTTTTTTAAATACCAGTATGCCCATGAACAAAAACACTCCCAGGCCGAATAGTCCCAGGTGGCCGATTCTATCGCTCAATTCGCTGGCGTGCGTGAAAAAAACCGGGGCGATCTGCTGGAAAAACTCCGGTGAAAACGGATAGATATTTTGCAGGGCGTTATCCGGAGTGCCCATGAATCCTGAAAACAGGTAGGAAAAAAATATCAGCAGAAAAAAAGATGAAAAAATCGAATAGTAAGCCAGAATAGAGGACTTATCGATGCCGTTTTCGTGCAAAAAGCACTTAAGCGCCAGCCAGGCGCTTTTCAGGATTTTTAACGGCGCCGAGGTGCTTTTCTTGTTTTTCATTGTCTGACAACAGGGAAGGCGCCAGGGCCCTTCCTGTTATCGCAAAATCAACGGACCGTGTATTTGCCCCAATTGACGAAAAACAGAATCAGATCGATGAGCAGAACATAGATGACCAGGGACTCCATCAGGGCCAGGGAGATGATCAGCAGGCCCTTGATGGAATCGGCCGAGGCCGGGTTGCGGGCGATGTTGTCCGAAGCGTTGCAGAAAGCCTTGGACTGGCCAAATATGCCAAAGATAGCGGCAACGGTCAGGCAAATGCTGCCGCAGAGGATGGTCCAAAAAAACAAGGATGTGGGCGGCATGGATTTTTCCACACCCTGCGCCGGCAGCAGTGCTGTCAGGGTGAGTAGTCCGGCAACGACCAGGAATGATTTTTTTCTCATAAGCGTTTTCCTCCTATTATTAGTGTTCCGATGTGATGGCGCCGGCCAGATATACCGACGACAGCATAATAAAGATATAAGCCTGCAGTAAGGATGTGAAGATGGCCATGGCCATCATGGGCAGTGGCGCGAAAAAAGGTACCAGTGCGACCAGGGTGATGATCACCAGGTCTTCGCCGAAAATATTGCAGAAAAGCCGGACGGTCAGCGACAAGGGCCTGGAAAAGTGGGAGATGATTTCTATGGGTGTGAACAGCCAGCCCAGCCACCAGGCCGGTCCGGTAAATGTTTTCAAGTAACCGAAAAAACCGTGTTTTTTCACTCCCTGCGAGTGGTAATACAGAAAGATGAAAATAGCGCAGCCGGCCGGGGCGTTCAGATTGGCTGTCGGCGAGGCCATTTCCGGCAAAAGCCCCAGCAGGTTGGAAAGCGCGATGAAAAGCCCCAAGGTTCCCAGGGCGGGAATGAATTTGCGTCCTTCCCTGCCGATCATGTCGTCAACTATGTTGCGGAAAATCATATAAATGGATTCCAGAATGACCTGCATTTTGGTTGGGAACATGGCAAGATTTTTTACGGCGAGTTTAAAAAAAATCACCAGGATCAGGGTGACGATCATGGCCATGATCACATGGGCGGGAAGGGGATCGCCTTTGAAATGAATGCCGGCAATGGCGGCGGTGGATTTCAGGAGCCAATTGATCCAGACGGCGAATAAGGGATTATGTTCCATGGAAAAGGTTTTTGCATAGACGCTGAATTCCCGCCCCGACAATACCCAAATAAATCATCGCCAGTCCCTGGATGAAAAAAACAATGCCGTTCTTGGCCAGGCGGTGGATGATGAAAAATGTTCCGGTAATGACAAACAATTTCGCCAAGCTCGTTAAGAAAAACATCGTTTTGTCCTTGCCTTTTTCAAGTACGCGGTTTGTGAGCCGAACCAGTATGAAAAAGCCGGAAATACCGATAGCGGCGCCCGTAAGGGAAATTATACTATAAATGACGTTTTTTGTAAAAAAAAAAATCAAAACAGCAGCCAGGATTTCTGCGCCGGCAGTAATGCCTATAAGGTTTTTGAATAAATTATCATCACTTTTTTGGTTCATGTGGGCGCGTTACGGAAAAAAGGTTGAAAAAACCGGCCAGAATTCCATAAATGATGAAAATAATGGTGAGATAAGGATCGGTTTTCAGCCATTTGTCCAATAAATAGCCGATAGTGAAACCGACAAGAATGGAGGCTGGAAACATCATGCCAACCGAAGAATAATCGAGCCACTTTTTCTTGCTTTCCTTCTCGGGAAGATTTTTTGACATTCAGGCTCCGGCTTGAATGGATTGCCGTCGCTTAGTAATCCTCGTCCTCTTCGTCATCCTTTAAATCGAAACCATCCAGATCCTCTTCGGATTCCTCGTCGCCGAAATTCTCATCTCCTTCGTAATAGTTCATGGTTTCGAAATCCTCTTCGCCGAATTCGTTTTTTCGGGTTTCAATGGCTTTGTAAAACTCATCTTCATCTTCATAATGGCGGATGAAATTGGCATCCAATTCACTATAGAAAAGTTCCAGATAGTCGTCCTCGATGTAGCAAAAAATCGACATGTGCTCATCTGTGTCCAGGTCTCCGATCACTTCTATGACTTTGGTAGCTGCGGCTTTTAGCGTATCAAGCGTTTGCCACGATATGATTTCCAACTGTTCCATCGGCAATCACTCCTTTTCAGTTTCAATATTGTCTTTATTTAGTTTGATAATATGTTTTTGTCAAGTGTTTTTTAAATATTTTTTCAGATATTGTCCGGTCAGCGATTTCCGGCTCCGCAGCATGGCGGCCGGGCTGCCGCTGAAAATGAGCTGCCCGCCCCTGGCGCCTCCCTCGGGACCGAGCTCGACAACATAATCGGCGGCGGCGATCAGGGCCAGATTGTGCTCGACGGCCACCACGGTGTTGCGGTTGTGCAGCAGCCGGGCGATGAGTTTCTGGAGCACGTCGATATCATAGCCGTGCAGACCGAAGGACGGTTCATCCAGCAGGAACAGCATATCCGCTTTTTCCTGGTTCAAGTATTTAAGCAATTTGAGTTTTTGCAGTTCGCCCGTGGACAGGCTGCCAAGTTTTTCCCCCAATTGCAGGTAGCCCATGTCATTGTCCTGCAGGTTGCTTAAAACGGCCTTGATTTGCGGAATCGCTGAACCCAAGGCGCCGCTGAACTCTTTGACGCTCAGGGTCAGAACGTCGGCAATGCTTTTGTTTTTGTATGTGATTTTCAGCACATCGGGGGCGAAGCCGCTACCGCGGCAATGGCTGCAAACGGTTTTTACGGCCGGCAAAAACTGCATTTCGATTTCCAGATATCCCCGGCCCTTGCATTCCGGGCAGCGTCCCAAGGGCGAATTGAACGAGAAGTGACCGGGCAGGTACCCGAGCAGGCGACTGGAATGCAAAGCGGCAAAGAATTCTCTGATCGGGGCGAAGACATCAAAAAAACCTGCGATATTGGTGCTGCCGCGCATGTGGCTGATCCCCGGGTCGATGTGAACGGTTTCACTGATGCCGGGAATGCGCTTGTTTTTAAGATAGATCTCATCATATAAAAGCGTGCTCTTGCCGGCCCCGCTGACCCCGGCGATAACCGTCAATGCCTGGCGGGGAATTTGCAGGCTTAAATTTTTCAGATTGTGAGCGCAGGCGTTTTTGAAAGTCATGAAACCGGGTGCAAATTTCTTTTCAGGGGAGATCTGCGCTTTAATATGGAAATATTTCTGGGTTATCGTGGTTTGCGAATGGAAGAATTCCTCTTTGCTGCCGCTGAAGATGACTCGCCCGCCCTGGCTGCCGGCGCGCGGCCCCAGTTCGATAACGTGGTCGGCATAATGGATGAGGCGCGGATTGTGTTCGACCAGGACAATGGTGTTGCCGTTTTTCTTCAGTTTTTGCAGAAAAAAATTCATCTTTTCATAATCGGCCGGGTGCAGGTCGGCCGAAGGTTGGTCGATGATCAGGAGCGAATCGGAGAGGGTGGAACCCATAATGAATGCCAGATTGATGCGTTGATGTTCGCCCTTGGAAAGGGTGAATGTCGGTCGGTTCAGCGGGATGTAGTGCAGGCGGCTCTGGATCAGGAATTTCAGTTTGGCGGCAATTTCAGTGAAAACGTCAGGGGCTATTTTATTCTGATAACAGTTTTTGTCCAGGGTCTTGATGAAGTCATTGGCGGCACCGATGGTCAGGGCCAAAAAATCGGCGATGGTCCGCCCCTGGATGCGGAATGACAAAACCAGGGGGTTGAAGCGGCTGCCGCCGCAAGCCGGACAGGGGACCAGGTCCGGGTCGATGGCCGTCACGTCACCTAAACCCTTGCATTCCGGGCAGGCGCCCCGGGCGCTGTTGAAGGAAAACAGGTTTTCATCGGGGCTTTCATATTCCAGCTGGCAGCGGGGGCAGTAGAGACCGAACGGAAAATGGCGGGGTTTGCGGTTGTGAAAAACCGTGATGATGTTCCTGCTCATGGCCATGGCGCTGTCGACCGCTTCGAAAATGCGGCTGCGGTCTTGCGGTTGATTTTCCAGTTCGTCGATGAGCACCAATATCGGCTTGTTCTTGTTTTTGCCGTCGATGCCGGTGCTGTGACCGTCCCGGACCTGAAAAGTGTAGCCGCGGTTGATCAGGAATGGAATGTCTCCCTTATAGGAGAAACAAATTTGCAGCTGGCCGGGGCCGAACGCGAGCAATTCCTGGACCACTTCATCGATGCTGAATTTTTTTATTTTAGCGCCGCAACCCGGGCAGTAAAAATCGGCGATCTTGGCGTAGAGGATACGCAAATAATCGAAAATGTCGGAAGCCGTGGCTACGATGGAGCGGGGATTTTTGTGCGGCTTTTTTTGGCGGAAGGCGATAGCCGGAGGCAGGTTGTCGATCAGGTCGATATCCGGCTTTTCGATCTGATCGAGAAATTGCCGGATATACGGAGAAATGGATTCAATGTAACGAATGTAGCCCTCGGCGTAAAGGGTGTGAAAGGCCAGCGACGATTTGCCGGCGCCGCTGACGCCGACGATAGCGGTGATTTTTCCCAAGGGAATGGCGGCGTCGATGTTTTTCAAATTGTTGGTGCGGATGCCTTTGAGAATGATGTTTTTTTCCATGACCGCCTACTATCCCACATTTCTCACAAATATTTACTGCAATCGCGGATATGGGCATGTCTACGGCGTCAGGCTCGGTCGGATACCTACATCGTACTAACAGTACGTCTCCGGTCTCCTCGGTCGCCTTCCTTGTATCCACACCCATCTGCACGATTTCGCGACAATATCTGTGAGAAATGCGGGCTAAGGGAAAATGGCAAAAAAGTAAAATTGATTATAACATTTCAGATGGGCAATAAACAGGAAATATTACTTTTTTATGGCAAAATCACGGTCGGAAAAATCGTTGACGCGCAAATCCTTCAAGAGGCAGATACGCAGCCGGTATTGGCCGCTGTCTGGCATAGCGGCCGTTATTTTCCATTCATAGGCACCGCTGTTTGGGGTCGATTCGGCAATGATCGCGTATTGTTCGCCGCTTTTAAAAAGCAGGATGGCCACGTTGCCGTTTGCGCCCAACGACCGCCACTGAATCCGGACCTGGCTGCCGGTTTGCAAAACTTCGCCGCCGTTGGGGAATTCAATGCGTATATAGCTGTCTCCGGCCTGGAGCGCCAGGGTTAGCATGATCAGCAAGGCAATCTTTTTGATGGTCATCACAATTAAATAAAAGTTTTATTCAACAATCTCAAAAAAAAAAATATTTTTGTTGCCGAACCGCTTGCGCCCGGAGAGACTCGAACTCCCAACGCGCAGCTTCGAAGGCTGCCGCTCTATCCTTTGAGCTACGGGCGCGGCCGGCAAGGGAATTATAAATGGATTCGATCCTTACGGCAAGGAAAACAAATGTGCTATAATTTTCCCATGGCCAAGAACATCACATTTGATCAGCCCGTAGCGGAACTGATAAAAAAACGTGTTTCCTGCCGCAGTTTCGACGGCCGCGGCCTGGAAAGCAGAATGCTGGAAGCCTTGGAGAAATTTCCGGCAGGCCTGGAGCTGCCCTTTAATAGCCGACTCCGCTTCGGCATAATCGACAGGGAAAAAGTTAAAGCTGAAAGTATTTTCTCCACCGGCAGTTACGGAATGATCAAAGGGGTGCGTTTTTACCTGAGCGCCATGGTCCAAAAAAACTCGCCGCGCCCCTGGGAGGACATCGGGTTCGCCCTGGAGGCAACTGTCCTTTACGCCACTGCACTTGACCTGGGCAGCTGCTGGATCGGCGGCATCTTTGACCGCAAACATTTCGGCAGGGCTCTGGGCATGGGTGCGGATGAGCTGTTGCCGGCGGTGGTGGCCGTGGGTCGTCCAGCGGCCAAGCCGTCCCTTCGCGACCGCCTGGTACGCTGGAGCGCCAAGGGCAACCTGCGCAAGGGCCCGGCCGGGATTTTTTTTGCGGGTGATTGGCAAGCGCCCCTGCTTTATGAGGGATTGCCGCAGTGGGCACCGGTTTTAGAGTGCGTGCGCCTGGCTCCTTCTGCTTCCAACAAGCAACCCTGGCGCATTATTTTCCGTGATGAATTCTTTCATTTTTTCCTGAACCGGGACAGGGCCTA